>JBEIJP010000631.1:0-2378 GCA_040380245.1 Acidobacteriota bacterium
GCGCGGATGCGCAGGCCGCTCGACATCCGGAGGATATCGGCAATGCGGATTCGGCGACGGGGATCGTCCGGTGACTGCCATTCCGGGATCGGGGCGGGTTGCCAGAGATCATAGACGCCCGCGTCAATGAGCATTCCCATGAGGGTGGCCGTCAGGCTCTTGCCCATCGACCAGCTCTCAAGCGGAGTGTGGTGGGTGATGCCCTGGGCGTAGCGTTCGACGATGATCTGTCCTTTCCAGGTGGCGACGAAGGCGGCGGTATGACCCTCGGCTGGCGCGAAGGCAGCCTCGAGGGCGGCCTTCAGTTTGGCGGTATCGATCGTGGGCAAGAGGTCCTGCTTGGGAATCCGGTCGCCCATCGGCCAGTCGACAGTCGTTGGGTCGGGGAGCCGCCGCGGGATCGGCTTTGGTTGGAAGAAGACCGACTCGCGCCCCTGTGGGAGGCTGACACAGCCGAGGTCGCCAAGGTGAATGGCTCGACGCGACCGCCCATTGGGCAATGGGATCGTCACCGTCCGCTGCCGCCGATCGACGATCGGCTGGCCCAGCCTGGCGCGCATCTCGTAAGGCGCGGTAAAGTAACCGACGTGCTCCCGGGCGAAGTCGAGCGTCAGCCCCGTCACGAAGACGGCCGAGCAGAGGACTTTGGCATAGCCAGCGGCGTGGTGTTCGAGGGGATCTCCGGGAGGCGGAACGTAGGCCGTTGGCAGCTCGAGCGCGCGGGCCCGCTCCAGCATCGCTTGGCGAGAGGCGTCGACCGATTGCCCGGCAACCGGAAGAGAGAGCAGGAGCAGCCCCAGGAGCCATCTCCGGCCCCTGGCTCTCGCGCGTGTCCTGCCCTGAGGGCTGGCTGCCTGGTCCATCGTTTCGCTGCTCATGCGATCTCCTCTCCCTGTTCGCTTGATGGAATACCTCACCGGCCGTGATTGTCCGGCAAGCGCCGCCCGGAGTCCAGTGGAGAACCGACCCGTTCTCCACCTTTTTCAATGGGACAAGGGGCGGGCAGGTCCTTTTCTTGACGTGACGTTCGAGCTGGTCGCAAAGGGGCAAAAGTGCTAGGCTATGGCGCATGAAAGCGACATCACTCTTGCCAATCGAAGCGCTCTATCACCGATGTGACCCGACGCAGTTCGCTTTTGCGACGACGCACGACCTTGACGAATTGAAAGAGATGATCGGTCAGGAGCGGGCGGTCGAGGCGGTGCTCTTCGGGATCGGGATTCGGCGGGACGGCTACAACATGTTTGCGCTGGGTCCGTCGGGAACGGGCAAGCACACGCTTGTGCACGGCTTCATCGCGCAGCAGGCGTCGGCCGAACCGACTCCCAACGACTGGTGTTACATCAACAATTTTGCCGAATCGACCAAGCCGGTCCGTCTGGAGTTGCCTCCCGGGAAGGGGACGATCCTCAAGCGGGATATCGCGCAGCTGATCGACGAGCTGCGGACCGCGATTCCGGCAGCCTTCGAGACGGAGAGTTTTCGCACCCGACGGCAGGCGATCGACGAAGAGATCGAGGAGCGCCACGAGGCCGCCTTCCGGGCGCTGGGGGAAGAGGCGCAGAAGCAAGGGGTCGCGCTGCTCCACACGCCGACCGGTTTCGTCCTGGCCCCGGTACGCGACGAGGAGGTCCTCACCCCGGAGCAGTTCGAGAAGCTGCCGCGCGAGGAGCAGCAGAAGATCACCCACGTCATCACCGAGCTGCAGGAGAAACTGCAGGCCATCATCCGGCAGAGTCCGCAATGGAGACGGGAAGGGCACGAGAAGCTCAAGGCGCTCAACCAGGAGGTGACGACCTTCGCCGTCGGTCGCCAGCTCGAGGATCTGCGCACCCGTTACCACGAGATGCCGAAGGTGGTCGCCTACCTCGACGCGATCCAGCAGGATGTGATCGACAACGTCGATGACTTCATCAAGCCCCAGGAGCCGACGATTGCCGCGCTGATGGGGGGCGGCATGCCTTCGCCGCTTGCCGGGAAGGGCGCCTTTCAGTTCCGGCGATATCAGGTCAACCTGCTGGTCAGCCACGAAGCGGGGGAAGGGGCGCCGGTCGTCTATGAGGATCATCCGACGTTTCCCAACCTCTTCGGCCAGGTCGAGTACCTCGCGCATCTCGGAGCCATGATAACCGACTTCAACCTGATTCGGCCCGGGGCCCTGCAACGGGCCAATGGCGGATACCTGCTGCTCGACGCCTACAAGGTCCTGCAGCAGCCCTACGCGTGGGAGGGACTCAAGCGGGCCCTCCAGTCGGCCGAGATCCGAGTCGAGTCGCTTGGGCAGATGCTCGGGTTGATGAGCGCAGTCTCGCTCGAGCCCGAGCCGATTCCCCTCCAGGTCAAGGTGGTCCTGCTTGGAGAGCGCATGCTCTACTACC
>JBEIJP010000632.1:0-2378 GCA_040380245.1 Acidobacteriota bacterium
CCATTACCTCTCGGCGGCGATCGAATTTCTGACGCGGGACATGCGACGCCTGCGAGCGGCCTTCGCGGCGGTCAACCAGAATCCCCTCGGGGCCTGCGCCATCACCACCACCGGCTTCCCGATCGACCGGGAGCGAACGGCGGAGCTGCTCGGCTTCGAAGGGTTGGTCGAGAACTCCTACTACGCGATCGGCGGGATCGACTACCCGCTCGAAGCGATGGGCGTGATTGCGACCTCGATGGTCAGTCTGGGAAGGCTCTCCCAGGACCTCCTCCTCTGGGCGACGCAGGAGGTCGCCTTTCTGACGCTCCACGACGGGTTTGTGCAGGGCAGTTCGATCATGCCGCAGAAGCGCAATCCTGTGGCGCTCGAGCACGCCCGGATTCTGCTCAGCAAAGGGTTCGCGCAGGCCCAGGCGGTCATGACCAGCGTCCACAATACGCCGTTCGGAGACATCAACGACGTCGAGGACGATCTGCAGCCCTTGATCCGATCGACCTTCGACGACGCGCGACGCGGGGTTCGACTGCTGGCCGGCGCGGCGGAGGCGATCGAGCTCGACGTCCCGGCCCTGCGCGAGAAGGCGAGGGGCAGCTTCCTGACCATGACCGAGCTGGCCGACACCCTGACGCGGGAGGAGGGGCTCAGCTTCAAGATGGCGCACCGGCTGGTCGGCGGAACGGCGCGGCGACTCGGGCGGGTCGACGCCTCCCACGAGGAGATTGTCGCGACGCTCCTCGTGGTTGCCGAAGAGGTGCTCGGGCAGCCCCTGCGCACTTCGCGCGAGCGGCTGGTCGAGGCGCTCTGCCCCCTCCACTTCGTGACGGTCCGCGATCGGATCGGGGGGCCGGCCCCGAACCAGGTCGCCGCCTTCCTCGGGCGGATCCGGGAGAGCGCCGGCGAAGACCAGCGCTGGCTCCGTCAAAAGAGGGCGCTCCTCGAGGGCTATCCGCGAAAGATCGCGCGCGAGGTCGCCCGGCTGACGACGTCTTGAAGGAGCCCGGAATGGGCTGGCAGAGGAGGGAGGGCGTGGATGGCGACCTGGAGATTCGACTTCGAGATCGACCCGCGGATCGAGGCGGCCGAGACGCTCCCGGCTTCGTGCTACCGCTCCCCGGAGATCGACGAGTGGGAGCGCGAGGGCATCTTCGCGGCCAGCTGGCAGTTGATTGGGCGGCTGACCTCACTCCCTCATCCCGGTTCCTTCCTGACGACGACCGTCGCGGGGGAGCCCCTGCTGCTGGTCCGGGGGATGGACGGGAAGGTGCGGGGCTTCCACAACGTCTGCCGCCACCGCGCGGGGCCTCTCGCCAGTGGCGAGGGGACGTGTGAGCGACTGCGCTGCGGCTATCACGGCTGGACCTACGACCTGACCGGCTGGCTGATCGGAGTGCCGGATTTCGAAGGGGTTGAGAACTTTCCGCGGGAAGAGATGGGGCTCCGCGAGGTCGAGCTGGAGACCTGGGAGTCGTTCCTCTTCACCCGCCTTCGGCCAGTCGGACCGAGTCAGCTCGAACTGCTGGAAGAGATCCCTGCACGGGTCGCCGGCAGCCGGATTGGCGAGATGCAGTGGGTGGCCCGTCGCGACTATGTCATCGAGTGCAACTGGAAGGTCTACGTCGACAACTACGTCGAGGGCTACCACGTCCCGATCGTCCATCCCTCGCTGATGCGCGAGATCGACTACTCCCGCTACCGCACCATTCCGGCGCGCTACTCGTCGCGGCAGGACGCGCCCATCCGGACCGGGGCAGAGGCCGGCAGGACCTACCGCCCGAGCGAGGCACAGAGCGAGATGCTCTACTACTGGATCTTCCCCAACCTCATGCTCAACCTGCACCCGGACAACCTCTCGACCAACCTGATCGTTCCACTCGGGCCGACCCGCACCCTGACGATCTTCGAGTGGTACGCTCACGATCTCGAGCGGGCCGGCCAACGGGAGCGCATCGAGGAGGTGGTCCGCCTCAGCGACGAGATCCAGCAGGAGGACATCGCCATCTGTGAAGCCGTCCAGCGGGGATTGGGATCGAGGGCCTACCACCGCGGCCGCTACTCCCCACGGCGGGAGAATGGACTGCACCACTTCCATCTTCTCTGGCAGGAATGGATGAACCGGGAGAGAGGAGCTGAACGCGTATGAGCGAACGGAAACGGGCCGCATTGGCGGCGCGCAATCGCCTGGCTGAAGAAGGGGGAGGCCCCGACCGAATCGCGCGCCAGCACAGCGAGGGCAAGTTGACCGCCCGGGAACGGATCGAGACCCTCCTCGATCGCGGCAGCTTCGAGGAGATCGGAAAGCTGGTCCAGCACCGCTGCCAGGACTTCGGCATGGCGGGACAGCAGCTTCCCGGCGACGGAATCGTCACCGGCCACGG
>JBEIJP010000633.1:0-2368 GCA_040380245.1 Acidobacteriota bacterium
CCTATCGGATCGATAGACCCCTTATGCCTTGAAAATCCCCGCCCGCAGGGCGGAATCTTCCCTCTTCCGCCAATTCTCAATCCTCCTTTTCACGCTGAGCCAAAACATGTGGAGAGCTTCGGCAGCGGTCCACTCGGACTCCGAATCGTAAGCTTCGTAAGGGTCGAACGTAATCTCGGGTTTCCTGCCTGGAAAGCCAATCCATGTAGCCCTCGTTCTGCATGCTGAAATCAACATCGGCGGGTGGCGGACCTCGCAGGTCCACGATTTTACAGGAATGCGGAAAAAGTGTTTTCGCATCCAGGCGTGAGAATCACTACACCTTGTTGTCGCTGCGTCTAATGACCAGGGCAAGCAGGCTCAGCCCCACTATCCCCCATGTTGCAGGCTCAGGAACATTGCTGCCGTCGAAAGCCACCTCGGCAAATCCGGTCTGATCAGTGTCACCCCAGTTCGAAAGAACCACGAACCGGAAGTTTGTGGCGGAGACCGCGGCAGCGCTGAGAATCTGTGGGCCCACTGGTCCACTGAGTGTGACCTGATTGAACTGCGCCACATCACCAGCCCAGAGGTTGTAGTTCGCTCCATTATCGGAGGAGTAGAATATGTCGACACACCGGATACCGGTTACTCCAGCCGCGCCTGGACCGCCGTCATTCTGGTTCCAGAAGGAGAGGGAGGTGACGAGGAATGCTCCACCCAGATTGAAATCGACATTACCGATCAAGGTTCCTGTTGCAGAAACCCAAGAGTCGGTGGGAATCGTAGACGCATGATTAGCTGTCAAAGTCAAAGCATCCAGCCCGACACCGTTGACTGTGTTCACGAGGTTCGTTGCTATGCCTGATCCCATTGTGGTTGATGCCGTGACCGTGGAGATTCGAGCCGCGGCCGCTGGTAGAATGGCACCAAGAGCCAGTATTGCCAGGTTGACAGCTCGGCGTTTCAGAGAATGCATATTCGTACCTCCAAGAAATATGCCGGCGAGGGATTCCGGCTTCATGGGCCAATATTATATCACTGATGACTGCATGCGGTCGCGACTGGGGGTGCTTTTAGAGCATATTTTTATACCAATCTGGTCGGTACCCTGTATTGGCCAAGACTAGGGTTCTGGGGAGCAATGGAACAGTGACCTCCTTAAGGCTGCCTCTTACCAGGTCCGGTCATCCGAACCTTCGAGTTGGGCGTCGGATTCAGAGAAGCAGTTGCGCCGGACAGCTTCGGAGGCGATGTGCTGAAGCAAGTCCTCCATGGTTCTGTCGAGATCTTCATCGGTGCGATATGGGACCTTCAGTTGATACTGGCCTGACGGGAGGAGTTTGGCGGCGTACTGATGGCGCAGATAACGCTCTATGTCTTCTTTGACGCGCTTCTTGCCCCGCACGAACTTGTTGTTGTTCTCGACTCTGAGCCATAGCAGGACTGGGGCGATCCTGTTATTGCCATTGGCGTCCGCCGGGCTATCAGGTCGAGCCTTGGCTGGTTTGTTGTAGGGGCCGACTTCGACTCCGCGGTGACGAAGGTAGCCGTACAGAGTGCTCTTCGAGATATGCAGTTTGCCGGCGATGGACGAGACACTCAGTCGCTTCTCGCGGTAGAGCGTCTCGGCTGCCATTGCTGTCGCCTCAGCCTGCGAGGATAGACCCTTGGGCCGTCCTCCCACACGGCCCCGCGCTCTGGCGGCCGACAATCCAGCCTGTGTCCGCTCACGGATCAACTCTCGCTCAAATTCAGACAGAGAGGCGAAGAGGTTGAACACCAACCTGCCTTGGGCGCTGGTCGTATCGATCGGATCATTTAGACTAACCAAGCCAACCTTTCGCTTAACCAGGTCTCCGACCAACTCCACCAGGTGCGCCAGCGACCTGCCCATGCGGTCGAGCTTCCAGATCACGAGCACGTCGCCGGCACGCAACTGTGCGAGCATCTCATCGAGCGCCGGGCGCGCGGTCTTTGAGCCGCTGGCGACGTCCTGATATATGCGCTCGCAGCCCGCACGCTTCAGTGCGTCCAGTTGCAGGTCGAGGTTCTGATCCCGCGTACTGACGCGAGCATAGCCAAGTTTCATCGGAAGTCTGATATTCTCAGCGCGACGCCAGTATATCGAACTATGAATTGACGATCCAGTATTTCGTACCGCTCAAAACTCTCGTGGCCTCGTGTTGAGGGACCCGCGTTAAGAAGTTCAACAAAACGAACGTTTTATCGAACTGCCGGAGAATGGCTTCGACTGCGACTGATCGAGATTTGTGACAACTCCATGCCCGTCGACTTTCTGACAACCACGCAAAGACAGCGCTACGGCCGTTACCCCGACTCGTTATCTCCCGATGAGTTGGCGCGAAATTTCCATCTCGACGATGAC
>JBEIJP010000634.1:0-2368 GCA_040380245.1 Acidobacteriota bacterium
CTGGCCCGCAGCCGGGTCAGAGAGTGCCGGTGAGGCCCTGTTGTAGGCACGATTGTGGGGAGGGGAGAGATGACAGCTCTGATTGTTCTTCTATACGGCATCCTGGTCGCGGCCGGCGGGGTGATGGGGTATGTCAAGGCAGGGAGTATTGCCTCGCTCATCTCTGGTGGGGGAGCGGGATTGATCCTTCTGGGGGCCTCCGTCGCCATGATGCGGGGGAGCTACTCACTCGGCTGGTGGATTAGCCTCCTCGTAGCGCTGCTGCTGTTAGGTCGATTTGGCATGGCGGCGATGAACGATTTCAAGCTGATGCCTGGGGGAATGGTGATCGCGATGAGCCTGCTCGTCCTCGCGGTGCTGCTCTTCAACCGGACCCGCTAGTCCCAACCGTTTCAATGAGAGAAGGGGCCATCTCGCCTTCCTGGCGGGATGGCCCCTTTATCTTCCACTCCTCCCCGATCGATGCCCGGTTTCCCCTCCTTGCCCATATCGAATCGAGAGGCTCTCCCCAGATGATTGTCAGGTTGGGGGGGGAATCTCGCCAGGGAATCCCGGTTAACCGGCAATCTCGCAGAAGCGCTCACGATCAGCACATTTGAGGTTGTCAGGACGGAAGTAGTCCTCGGTCCATTGATCGGTCGGATCGAGGGCAAAGGGCTTCCCGTTCCGCGCCCGCGCGGGTTGCATGACCCGAAAGCGGAACCGGTAGTGGTCGTAGATGCGCAGCAGCTCGCAGCCATAGGCGTCGGCGACATCCGGGTCCGCACGGAGGATGAGGTAGTTCTCGTCGTTGCCCTGCGAGGCGGCTTTCGAGTAGTTGTGGGAGCCGCTGATGACGATCGGGTTCTCGGAGGTGAAGTCGACGAGGATCGCTTTGGTATGGACGAGGATGTTGCCGCGCTGTCCCCGGGTCGACTCTCGCAGGAAGCCCTCGAGCCCCTCCCGGAGCATGGCGGTGGCGACGAAGCTGGCGGTGCGGTCGGCGTGAAAGCCGGTGATCCGGCTGCGGGTATTTTCGAGTCCGTAGCGCAGCACCTGGTCGTGCGGCGCACCGATGAGGGCGTTCTCGACGTCGTCATCGAGGTTGAACGTGGTGCAGAAGAGGACATCCCGCCGCGCGCCCTGGATCAGAGAGATGAAGGCCTGCAGGTCCTCCGGTGTCGCCCGGGGAGAGAAGCCGGCAAAGATCGAGGGGCTCAGGTCGATCGGATCGTGCGCGGTGATGAAGCGTCGGGTCTCCCCCGGTGTCGCTCCCCGGAAGAGCTGCTCGAAGAGCGTCAAATACTCAGTGGCGATCTCCTTGCGATCGAGGATGTGGACGACATTGGCCTGGCGATAGACGCCGTTCTCGGTGAAATTGGCCGAACCGCAGAGGACGGCGACGGGTTGCCGCACCCCTTCCTTTCCGAGGCGGCTGAGCACGATAAATTTGTGGTGGCAGATGTGGCTGGTGACGCGGGGGCGCTTGAGCTCCTCCGGGATTCCACGGAGGTGGTCTTCGTTGATGGTCGTCTGCTTGTCCCCGCGTTTGGCGTGGTAGACGACCCGGACCTTCACCCCGCGCTGGTGGGCGGCTTCAACGGCCTTGGCGATCGCCTCCAGTTCATATTCATAGATGGCGATGTCGAGTGCCCAGGTCCCGTCGGTCGCGCGGGCCAGGAAGGCGAGAATCTGTTCGAGCAGTCCGTCGCTGAGCCATTTGAGGGCGCGGGGGGGCAACTGATACTCGGCGAGGGTGCCCGCGCGGCGGGCCTCCTCCATGGCCCGGTCGACATCCCGGAAGGCGCGCGAAAAGGCCTGGCTGGCGGCCGCCGCCCGGTTGAACTGGACAATCTGCTTTCCGCCGAGCACGGGTTGGGGATGGACGAGGATCGATGGCCCCTGGTCGAGTCGGAGGCGGTCCGGCGTGCCATAGACACCGTGGACGACATAGCGGTACTTCTCTCCCGCCCGGACGGTGTAGTCTGACCAGCGAAACCGCTGGATCGGCGCGACCTGGGTCGAGGTCGGCTCGCCCGGTTCTCGGGAGACGCCGGGGAAGTGGAGCAGTCCCTGGAGCCATTGTCGCTTGCCATTCGAGACCTGCTCGCGTTCGATCGCGAATCCGAGCAGCCCCTTCCGCCGCTCCTCCGACACATTCATCGCCAGCAGCACCGCGTTCGAGCCAGTGTAGGTCTTGACGTGAATTCCATTGCGTTGTCCCCGTTTTCTCATCGCTCCTGCCAATCCTTTCAGCTGTTCCAGATCGCCGTTTCTGAAAAAAAGAAGGGGGCTGTCCCTGCGAAGAAGACAGCCCCGGTGATCAACAGTTATGTCCCGATCAGGGCCTGGGTTGCTCCGGCTGAGCCATCTGCTGGAGCAGCGTCCC
>JBEIJP010000635.1:0-2363 GCA_040380245.1 Acidobacteriota bacterium
CGGATGGAGGTGGGTGATCAGAATCTCCCGGAAGCGCCGACCCTCCGCCAGAAAGCGATCGATCACCACGTCGAGCCGTTGCTGCTGATCGGGGTAGGGAGAACCAGGATCGATGATCACCAGCTCGTCCCCCCCGATCAGAAAACAGTTGGTGTGCGTTGCCGGGGGGATCGTGGGAGTGCGCAGCGGGCACAGATAGATCCCGTAGCGCATCTCGACTCGTGTCTCCAGATGGTCCCGATCCGCCTGGGAGATCCGATGCAATCGCTCGGTAAAACCAGGGACGCCTTCCGACAGGGCCTGGAGCGTGACGGTGATGGGGGTCACCAGGAGGCAATCGCCATCCACCCAGCGACAGAGCGCCTCTGCCGGACGCAACCACTCCCCACTCTCCAACTCACCGGGGAGAATATGGGCCTCCTGCCCCTCGGGCAACCAGGCGGCAAAGAATCGCGTGTCGAATCGGCGCGGCAGCGAGGCAGGCGTCACCCAGCGGGGGGCGGAGTCGATCAGAGCCGCGTCCAGGACCAGATCCTCCCGGGCGAGAAGGTCACGAAAGCTGATCGACTCGCGCAGCAGCTCATCACGCAACGCGGCCAGGCGCGCCGGGCTCAGCCGCTCGACCCCACGGGCGATCAACACTCCCGTCTCCTCGAAGAGCTCCCGGAGCGCCGTCACTCGCAGCGGAAGATCCTGCCCATTCGCTGGATCACTCGACGCGGGGGGCAGGATCGGGACCGCTTCATCTTCGGGATCGCGCTGTCCGCCAGGGAAGGCGTGATAGCCCGCCATAAAGGCCAACGTCTTCGATCGCCGCACCCAGAGCACCCTGGGGTCCGCCGCATCGCGCAGGAGGACCACTGCGGCGGCGTCGCGCGGCTCGGCGGGTGGTTTGTCGAAAAGACTCATCGGTTGGCTCCGTCCGCTCTCCTCATTCCCTTCTCTATCCATTCTTCAGAGATGCAGCCCCATCTCCACACCGAGAGATCGGTCGATCCCACCGATCGGCAAACTTGAGTGAGTCGATAGCGTATCCAATCCGCCCCGCCATTTCAATTCGTTCAGAACAGAACCGGATCCACCGTCCGGGAAGCGCTTCTACCACGACCACTTCGTCTCGAGCACAACCCGATCCCGATCCCCAAAGGCCCCGAAGGGAGTCCGCGGGGTCCCTCCCAGCAGGTCTGCCCCCACGCTGACACTAAAATGATCGCCGAGGAGGCGCGTCAAGCGCGGCCGAATCATCGATTGTCGTTCGTGCAATCCCACCAGGAGGAAGAGCTCGGGCCGGAACCGGTCACGGAAGAACTGGGCTCGCCAGTAGAGCGAGACGAGATGGCTCGTTCGGGGCAGCAGCAGCCGCTCCTGCTTCTCGAACGTCTCCTGGAGAAAGTACTGACCGCTGACCCAGAGCCAGGGCGTGACAGAGTAATCAAGTCCAACCACGCTGGAGAACTGCGCCGCCCGCCCGAAGCCATTGGGTGCCGACCCGTCGAGCAACGCCTGTGGTTGCAGCGCGACTGGGCGATGGCGGTTCCAGCCCGCCTCAAAGCGGAAGACCACCGGTCCACGCGCTGTGGTCGCGGTACCGCCGATCACCTCCCGTCGAACGTGGCGCGGCTCGAGAAGCGTTCTGCCGGGGGGAGTGCCGGACGCTGGCTGGCCGAGAAACGGGGTGGGCAGATCCTCCCACCCGCGGAAGTAGTTCCCCGTCAGGTCCCAACCCCCGAGGGTATGCTGGTAACGCAGTCCAACCTGGCTGTTGCCAAGAGTCGTCGCGGGTCGCTCGGTGGGGCCAATCTCAAGACCACCTCCCGGAATTGGCGGCGATGAAGAGCTTGGCGACAGAAGTCCCAGTCCATAGACAGGGCCAAGCCCAAACTCCTTCTCCGCTCCCGGCTGTCGCCCCGGCGCGAAGTAGGGGATCCAGAGCATCTGCAGAGTCCCATCTCCAAGTGGGAGGTCGCTCCGTGCCATCCAGAGCGGTCGGCGGGAATCGAGAAAGTCCTCGAGGATGAACTCTCTGTAATCGAGGGGATTGACGACATCCAGGATCCTAAGCCCGTCCGCCTGTCCCCAGACGACCTGCTGCAATCCCAGCTTGAGGTCGACGGGCCCTGCTTTCCCTTCGACAAAGGCTTGCCGGGGGTCGAACCAGACGCGACTGGGAAAGCCCAACCGATCGACTGGATCCCAATGGGCTCGCCCCTCGAGGGTCACAGACCAGCTGTCGAGTGGGCTGCCCGTCTGGGATCCAAGGCGTCGCCGCCCCTTCAAATCGAGCAGATTCCGCGACATCTGCGGCCGTCGCGGTTCCCCCACCCGCCAGCCCGTCCGATTGCGCACCGTTCCAGACCATCTCC
>JBEIJP010000636.1:0-2355 GCA_040380245.1 Acidobacteriota bacterium
CCGCAGCTTCTTCGGCAAGTCTCCCGCCAAGAAGGCCCGCGAGCTGCTGACCCGCCTCGCCGACGATTCGGGCGGACGCGCCTTCTTTCCGGCGGAGCTGAGCGAGATGCCGGCCGTCGCCGCGCAGATTGCCCGGGATCTCCGCACGCAGTACCTCGTCAGCTACTACCCGACCAATGAGCGTCGCGATGGATCGTTTCGCACGGTCAAGGTGACGGTCAACCCCGCCCAGCCCACCGCCAATCGAAAGCTGATCGCGCGGACCCGGCAGGGCTACTACGCACGCTCCGCCTCCGGCGCCCCTGTCGCCCCCGTCTCCCGTCGCACCTCGCCACTCCAGTAAGAGAGAGGCGAAAAGAGAAGAGGGGAGGAGCGCGCGACTCTTGCGCCCTCCTCCCCTCGCGATCGTCGGAGATCCCGCTCTCGCCCCGCTCCTACTGGCGCTCCTTGAACTTGTCGTAGAGTCGACTGTGTTTGTTGGCGAGGTCGGTGGGGCGCCCGTGGATGAACATGTGCTTGACCCGGGTGCGGAACTCGAGGAGGTCGCCGTCGGTGACGACGATCGTCGCCAGCTTGCCGACTTCGAGAGAACCGAGCTGCTGGTCGACCCCGAAGATCTGGGCGGGGTAGAGCGTCGTCGCCTTGAGCGCCTCCTCTTTGGGGAGGCCGAAGGCGGCGGCCATTCCCGCGTGGTAGGGCAGCAGGCGCGCGTCGGAGGCTCCACCCGTCGAGAAGCAGATCTTGACGCCCGCTGCGTGGAGGGCGGCGGCGCGGGCGAAGGGCTCGTCGTAGGGCGAGTCATCGCTGTCGGGCAGCGAGAGGACACTCGGCAGAACGACCGGGACCTGCTTCTCCTTCAAGTCCTTGGCGATCCGGATCGCCTGGTCCCCCCCGTTGATGATCAGCTTCAGCTTGAACTTCTCCGCCAGATCGAGGGCTCCCTTGATCTCGCTCTCGCTGTCGGCGGAGACGATGATCGGGACCTTGCCCTCCAGGACCGGAATCATGGCCTCGAGGCCAAGATCGACCGCGCGCGCCGGAAGGGAGCGGTCGGCCGCCGCGGCGACGCGGGCCTGGCGATAGGCCTGGGCGTCCTCGATCTTCGTGCGGAGGGACTCGACCTGACGGTCCCGCGCCTGGCGTTGCTGCTCGTTCGGGGCAGAGAAGCCGCCTCCGCCGAAGCCCCCGCGCCCTCCAAACCCCAGCCGGGGATAGTTGATGTGCATGGCCGCCGGCGAGACCACCTTCATCTCCTCCGGCGTCCAGCCATCGAGGTGGATGACGGCGCACTGCCCGGCGATCAGCCCTCCGAGCGGGCAGGTGACCGTCGTTGTCACGCCATTCATCCGGGCGACCGGAATCAGCTCGCTGTGGGGATTGACCGCAGTCAGAGCCTTGGCGTTGGCGTTGAAGTCGCCCAGTTCAGTAGTGTCGACCGTGGCGCTGACCGCGCCGACCTCGGTCAGCCCGAGGATGGTCAGGGCATTGATCATTCCCGGATAGACCGAGAGGCCCGTTCCGTCAATCACGCGGGCGCCGCGCGGAATCGACACCGTGGCGCCGAGCGCGGCAATCTTCCCGTCCTGGATGACCAGGGTACCCCGCTCGATCGTGGCTCCTGAGACGGTCACCAGCCGCGCGTTGCGGATGGCGATCGTGCCGCCTGACGAGGCCGACTGACCCATCGCAGTCCCGACCAGCACCAGGCAGCAAGTGACTAGATTCAAAAATCGCTTTGTGCGCATGCCATTCTCTCCCTCAAACATTGTGCAACAAGGGCCAGCCTAGTGTTGGCGGTTCTGGTGTGGGTGGCCGTGGAGGTGCTCGTCGAGATCCTCGCTGAGCGTCTGAGCCGGCCGCGCGCCAGGCTGCGTTGGCTGGGCCTGCGCCGGCGCCTTCTTCTCCCGCTCGATGAGGGCCCGCTTCTCCTTGACCAGCGTCTCGCGTCGCGCCAGATCCTGTCGTCGATCGAAGAAGACCTCGCCTTCGATGAGGGTCATCTCCGGGCGCGAGTAGACGCTGAACGGGTGGCCGTTGAAGAGGACGAGATCGGCGTCCTTGCCGACGTCGATGCTCCCGATCCGGTTCTCCAGCCGCACCTGGATTGCCGGATTGAGCGTCACCAGTCGCAGGGCCTCCTCCTCGCTGAGATCGCCGTGCTTGACCATCTTGGCGGCCTCCTGGTAGAAGCGCCGGGCGTGCTCGTTGCTGTCGGAGTGGATCGAGACGACCACTCCCCGTCGGGTCATGATCGCGGCGTTGAAGGGGAGGGCGTCGTAGGCCTCCATCTTGGAGGCCCACCAGTCGGGCAGGATTGAGGCGCTCGCGCCGTGGCGGGCGATCTCCGGGGCAACC
>JBEIJP010000637.1:0-2351 GCA_040380245.1 Acidobacteriota bacterium
CCCTGGGCTGGTATGCGCCGCCCCTTCAGGGCGGAAGCTGACACGATCCTCCGGCTTGTCTCTCGCGTCAACAGACCGTGGTCCAACAATAAAAGGCCTGCGTCAGAGGTTGCTCAGATGCCGGCCTCCTCTCTCTTTTGTCAACCCGCACCAATCGTGATCGACTTGGCAAAAGCCCGTGTAGATTCAACCGATCAATACCTTACGTATTGTCATGAAGAGTGTGGCGAGGGTAGACTTTCGACAATTTAGCGGATCAATCTGATCTGCGGTCTGCCGTGGTCCGATTGGCCCGGTGTCGACACCACCCGACCGGGGGGGCTGTTCCATCCCGGATCGACCGTGTTCCGCACGACGACATCATTGGAGGTCCGTCATGAAGGGAAGAATTGGATATTTCCGTCAAACGCGAGCCGTCTGGCTGCTTCTGCTGCTCCTGACCAGTCTGCAGGCGCAGGATCGAATCGCGAGCCGCGGCTTTGCGACACGTTCCAGGTCCTGGCGCGGCAGGGGATGGTCGCGACCAGTCAGCCTCTGGCGACGCAGGCGGCGCTCGATATTCTGCGCCAGGGTGGGAGCGCGGTGGACGCGGCAATCGCCGCCAACGCGGTGCTGGGGGTGGTCGAACCGATGATGGACGGGATTGGGGGCGACCTCTTCGCGATCATCTGGGACGCCAAGACAAAGCATCTGCACGGGCTCAATGCGAGTGGCCGGTCTCCGGCGTCGCTCACCGCGGAGGTCTTCCGGGCCCGTGGGCTGAAGTCGATCCCCGGCAACGGGCCGCTCTCGATCTCGGTCCCCGGTTGCGTCGACGGTTGGGCCGAGATGCACCGCAAATTCGGTCGGCTCCCCTGGGCGACGATTCTCCAACCGGCCATCGCGTATGCGCGGGATGGGTTCCCCGTCTCGGAACAGGTCGCCTTCGACTGGGAGTTTTATGGTCGAACTTTTCGCGACCAGTCGGCCAATTTCCGAGCCGTCTACACGATCGATGGCCAGATTCCCGTCAAGGGAGATGTTTTTCGGAATCCACTCCTCTCGAACGCCCTCGAAAAGATTGCCCGGGGCGGACGCGATGTCTTCTACAAGGGAGAGATCGCCAGGGCCATCGACGCCTTCTGCCAGCGCGAGGGCTGCTTCCTGACGGAAGCCGATCTGGCCGCCCATACCTCGGACTGGGTCGAGCCGGTCTCGACCAACTACCGGGGCTACGATGTCTGGGAGCTGCCCCCCAATGGGCAGGGCGTGACGGCGCTCCAGATGCTCAACATCCTCGAGGGATACGACCTCAGGAAGTTTGGGTTTGGCAGCCGCGAGCACCTCCACTACTTTGTCGAGGCGAAGAAGCTCGCCTACGAGGATCGGGCCAAATTTTACGCCGATCCGGCCTTCAACCGCCTCCCGCTGAAGAGCCTGCTCTCGAAGGAGTATGCCGCGGCACGCCGCAAGCTGATCTCGGAGACCCGCGCCGGCGTCGGGTATGAGCCGGGCAACCCGGCGATCCAGCAGGGAGACACCGTCTATCTGACGGCCGCCGATCGTGACGGGAACATGGTCTCGCTGATCCAGAGCGTCGCCTCATCGTTTGGATCGGGAATGGTCCCGGACGGACTCGGCTTCGTCCTCCATAATCGCGGCGCGTCCTACACGCTCGAGGAGGGCCACTACAACAGCTACGCGCCACGCAAGCGCCCCTTCCACACCATCATTCCAGCCTTTATGACCAGGGATGGCCAGCCGATCCTCAGTTTTGGAGTGATGGGCGGGGCCTTCCAGCCGCTCGGCCACGTCCAGATCGTCACCAACATCGTCGACTTCGGGATGAATATCCAGGAGGCGGGGGATGCCCCGCGCATCGACCATACGGGGTCGTCGATGCCGACCGGCAGCCGCGCCGCCGCCGATGGCGGACAGATCCTGCTCGAATCGGGCCACTCCTACGAGACGATCCGCGAACTGATGAAGATGGGCCATAAGGTCGGCTTCAGCCTCGGGCTCTATGGCGGGTACCAGGCGATCCGCTACGATCCACAGCGCCGGGTCTATTACGGCGCCTCGGAGTCGCGGAAGGATGGCCAGGCGGCGGGGTACTGAGCATGGCCAGAAGCGAAAAGAGAAGAGGCTCGCCGGCGAGGTCTCCCATTCGCGCGATCCAGACATGACCGTTCCTGGATTGGCGGCGGGGAATCCCTGCCGGGTGATTCGTCCACTCGGACTGTTGGGTCGCCAATCTTGTAAAACTGAGTAGATCTGAGCACCGCCGGACGAGACGCGCGAGGTTCCCCGTCTCCCAACAGTGGACCGCATACCAGCCCATTTGGGGCGGTGACGCCCTCACCCATCCCACC
>JBEIJP010000638.1:0-2351 GCA_040380245.1 Acidobacteriota bacterium
CCAGTGGGAGAGAGAGCTCCGGCGGCCAGAAG
Organism: Acidobacteriota bacterium; assembly: GCA_040380245.1. Classification (GTDB taxonomy): domain Bacteria; phylum Acidobacteriota; class Blastocatellia; order RBC074; family RBC074; genus CAIOZW01. The sequence goes on from JBEIJP010000638.1 coordinate 33, forward strand.
ACCGAGCGGCTGCGCGTCGTCGATTGGGAGCGCCCGGAGGAGAACGACTTTCTGCTGGTCAGTCAGCTCAGCGTGGCGGGGAGCCTCTACACCTGCCGGCCGGACCTGGTCGGCTTCGTCAATGGCCTGCCCTGGTTGGTGATCGAACTGAAGAAGCCCGGCGTGCCGGCGTGGACCGCGTTTGACGAGAACCTGACCCATTACAAGAAGGAGATCCCGCAGATCTTCTGGTACAACGCCCTCCTGATCGCCAGCAACGGCACAGAGAGCCGCGTCGGATCATTGACTGCCAATTGGGAGCGGTTCTTCGAGTGGAAGCGGATCGAGCGCGAGGAGGAGCCGCGGCGGGTCTCGCTGGAGGTGATGGTGCGGGGCGTCTGCGACCGGGGCCGCCTCTTCGATCTGGTGGAGAACTTCACGCTCTTCTCCGAGCACAAGGCGGGGGTGGTCAAGATCGTCGGCCAGAATCACCAGTTCCTCGGCGTCAACAACGCCATCGCCGCGATGTTGGAGGCCCGCCAGCGGGGTCACGGGCGCGGCGGGGTCTTCTGGCAGACGCAGGGCAGCGGCAAGAGCTTCTCGATGGTCTTCTTCGCGCAGAAGGTGTTGCGCAAGCTGGCCGGCAACTGGACCTTCGTGATCGTCACCGACCGGGTGGAGCTGGACGAGCAGATCGCCAAGACCTTCAAGACGGTCGGCGCGGCGAGTCAGGGCGAAGGGGACCGCTGCCATGCGACGAGCGGCGCGCATCTGCGCGAGCTGCTGCGCGGCAACCATCGCTACGTCTTCACGTTGATCCACAAGTTCAAGACGGCGGAGATGCTCACCGACCGCTCCGACGTCATCGTGCTGACCGACGAGGCGCATCGCAGCCAGTACGACACCCTGGCGCTCAACATGCGCGCGGCCTTGCCGAGGGCGCTCTTCCTCGCCTTCACCGGCACGCCGTTGATCGCCGGCGAGGCGCGGACGAGGGAGGTCTTCGGCGACTATGTCTCGATCTATGACTTCCAGCAGTCAGTGGAGGATGGCGCGACGGTGCCGCTCTTCTATGAGAACCGCGCGCCGGAGCTGCAACTGGTCAATCCGGACCTCAACGACGACATCTACCGCCTGATCGAAGAGGCCGACCTCGACGCCGAACAGGAAGAGAAGCTCGAGAAGGTGCTGGGGCGGCAGTACCACCTCATCACCCGCGACGACCGGTTGGAGACGGTGGCGCAGGACATCGTCCGCCATTTCCTCGGGCGGGGCTTCACCGGCAAGGCCATGGTGGTCTCGATCGACAAGGCCACCGCGCTGCGGATGCACGACAAGGTGAGGGCGCACTGGGCCGCTGAGACGGCCCGGGTGCGGAAGGAACTGGGCGGCTCTCCACCACCCCCGGCCGAAGAGGCACTGCTGCGGCAGCGGCTGGAGGTGCTGACGACCACCGACATGGCGGTCATCGTCTCGCCGGCGCAGAACGAGATCGAGCAGATGAAGAAGCTCGGTCTCGACATCGAGCCGCACCGGCGGCGGATCAACGATTCCCAGCCGGGGCTCGACGAGAAGTTCAAGGACACGACCGACTCCTTGCGGCTGGTCTTCGTCTGCGCCATGTGGCTGACCGGCTTCGACGCGCCGAGCTGCTCGACGGTCTACCTCGACAAGCCGATGCGCAACCACACGCTGATGCAGACGATCGCGCGCGCCAACCGGGTCTTCCCGGGCAAGCACAGCGGCATGATCGTCGACTATGCCAATGTCTTCACCTCGCTCGAGAAGGCCCTCGCCATCTACGGAGCAGGCCAGGGCGGTACGAACCCCGTCAACGACAAGGCGGTGCTGGCGAGGGAGCTTCGGCAAGCGATCGCGGCGGCGACGGCCTTCTGTGCCGCTCACGGCGTAGACCTCCCCACGCTGGAGGCTCTGCCGCTCGGCGGGCTGGAGCGACTGGCCGCCATCGAGAGCGCCATCGACGCGCTGATCGGGCCGGAGAGTGTCCGGCGCGATCTCTTCCGCCACCAGAAGATCGTCGACACCCTCTACCGCGCCGTCAAGCCGGACCCGGCGGCGGTCGAGTTCTCGCTCCGCGTCGCGGGCTTCTCCATGCTCGCCGCGGCGATTCGCGTCAGGCTCAGCCCGAATCCGCCAGACATCGCCGCCATCCTCCATCAGATCAGCGGGCTGCTCGACGATTCGATCATCGGTCTGACGATCCGCCAGGGCGGACCTCCCCCCATCGACCTCTCGAAGATCAACTTCCAGGCATTGGCACAGCGCTTCCGGGAATCGAATCACAAGAAGACCGATCTCGAAGCACTCAAGGCCGCGATC
>JBEIJP010000639.1:0-2350 GCA_040380245.1 Acidobacteriota bacterium
CGCGATCCGTTTCCGGACAATCGCATTCCAACGAACCTCCTCGATCCGGTCGCGCTCAATGTCATGAAGTTCTTTCCCGTGCCGAACCTGCCCGGGGATCCCAACACCCAAGCGAACAACTACGCCGCGAGCGGCTCGACCCAGCTCAATCTCGACAACTACGACTTCCGGATCGATCACCGGATCTCCGATCGGCAGACCTTCTTCGCGCGCTACTCGCACCGGTATACGGAGAGCATTCCGCTTCAGGCGTTTCCAGATGATTTGACGATCGCCGAGGGGCGCATCATCGAAGAGAACCGGGCGCGCAATATCGTCGCCGAATATACCAACACCCTTTCGTCGTCGACGGTCCTGACGGCGCGCCTGGGCTTCTCGCGGACCCTCTACATCTTTTCGAACCAGGGGCTGGGCTTCAAGCCGTCGAGTCTCGGCCTTCCCACCACGATCGACAGTGTCGTCGATCGCCAGATGTTCCCCGCCTTCGGCGTTTCGGGGATGACCAGCCTTGGCGGGAACGATCATCGCTACAACGCCTTCATGAGCTACCCCTTCATCTCGACGATCACCAAGACCAAAGGGAACCACAACCTGAAGATTGGCGGCGAGATTCGCATGATCCGCGTCAATGTCTGGGAGGCCCGCAACGCCGGGACCTTCAACTTCGGTGCGGGATTTACGCAGGGGCCCAATCCGAACGCGGCGAGCAACGCGGCGGGACTCGGGGTCGCCTCCTTCCTGCTCGGGACGGGAACGACGGGGAACGTCCTCATTCAAGGGTGGAAGAACGTCGCCTCGCAGAGCTTCTACTACGCGGGCTACGTGCAGGATGACTGGCGCGCGACCAACCGGCTGACGCTCAACCTGGGGGTGCGGTACGATTACGACTCCCCTCGCACGGAGCGGTACAACCGGATGAACTACTTCGATCCCAACGCCGTCTCGCCATTGGCGGGGCAGGTGGCAGGCTTCCCCAACCTGCGCGGTGGAGTCGTCTTTGTCGGCGTCAATGGCAACCCGCGCCACCAGTACACCAAGGACCTCAACAACCTCGCGCCGCGGCTGGGATTGGCCTACCAGATCAACGAGAAGACCGTGCTGCGGGCGGGCTACTCCCACATCTTCGGACCGTCGAACCAGGCGGCGCAGGGAACGGTCGGTCCGTTTGGATTCCGCACCGAGTACCCGTGGATCTCGACGACCGACGGGATCACGCCAGCCAATCTGCTGCGCAACCCCTATCCGCTCGGTTTCCGGGGCTTGCCCGGCGCGGCCGATGGGCTGCTCACCCAGGCGGGGGCCAACTTGCAATCGGTCCTTCAGGATACGGTGACCCCCTGGAGCCAGCAGTGGAACCTCAACCTGCAGCGGCAACTGCCCGGGCAGATCTCGCTGGAAGTCGCCTACGTCGGTACGCGTGGACTGCAGCTCTCGCGGAATGGCGAAGGGGGACTCGATCTTAACCAGCTCGATCCACAGTATCTTTCGCTGGGCTCACAGCTCAACCAGCAGGTCGACAACCCCTTCTTCGGGAAGGGAACGGGCGGCTTCTTCGCCTTTCCACGCATCGCGCGCGGGCAGCTGCTGCGCCCCTTCCCGCAGTTCACCAGCATCATCCCGCTCTACTCGAGCGGCAACTCCTCGAACTACCATGCGTTGCAGGTGACCTTCGGCAAGCGTCTCGGCAAGGGGATCCAGATCGATGGAAACTACGCCTGGGCCAAGAATATCGAGGAGGGGCTCAACCACCAGGACAGCTACAACATCCGGCAGAGCCGATCACTGGCGAGCATCGATATCGCGCACCGCTTTGTCGTCAGCTATCTCGTCGAGTTGCCCTTCGGTCGTGGACGACGGTTTGGCGCGACCTCCTCGCGGTTTGTCAACGCCATCATCGGCAGTTGGCAGTTCAATGGCATCACCACTATCCAGTCGGGGACTCCCTTGAGCCTCTCCGCCAACAACACCGCCGGGCTCTTCAATCCCCTGACCCGGCCCAACAACAATGGCCGGAGCGCCAAACTGAGTGGCCCGGTGCACGAGCGGCTCAACCGCTACTTTGACACCAGCGTCTTCAGTCAGCCCGCGCCGTTTACGTTTGGGAACGTCAGTGCGACGCTCCCCGATGTCCGAACCGACGGGCTCCGCAACTTTGACCTCTCGCTCTTCAAGGAGTTTCAGCCCCTGGAGAAGCTGCGGGTCCAATTCCGGATCGAAGCGCTCAATGCCTTCAATACGCCACAGTTCGGCGGCCCGAACACCACTGTGACGTCGACCACCTTCGGGGTGATCACCTCACAGGCCAATAACCCGCGACAGCTCCAGTTCGCCTTGAAGCTGCTCTGGTAAG
>JBEIJP010000640.1:0-2348 GCA_040380245.1 Acidobacteriota bacterium
AGGGGTGATAGGGGTGGCAGGCTTAACCAGGAAGTTGGGGGAACCATCTCCTGAACCTGCAGAGGAGGGGCCAATGGAGAGAAGAGAGCGGGTGGAAGAGAGCGGGCTGGTGGTCGACGGAGCGCCGTCAGCCAGAAGGGACAGAAGGGGCAGGACTCTTTCCTGGAGAAGAACGACGGCGCTGGTCGTGACGCTGGCGCTGGGATGGACGGGAGCTGGATGCAGCATGACAAACAGAGATGAAACACCGACGCCGCCAGTGGCTTTGAAGAAGCCGAAGACAACGACAATTCACGGCTATACCGAAACAGACGACTACGCCTGGATGGCCGACAAGACCAAGCAGGATCCGCAAGTACTCGCCTACCTCAAGGCGGAGAACGAGTACGCCGATCAGATGATGCGGGGAACCGAAGATTTTCAGAAGAAGCTCTACCAGGAGATGCTCGGTCGGATCAAGGAGACAGACGAGAATGTCCCGTACCTTCAGGGGGGGTACTACTACTACACGCGGACGGAGGCGGGGAAGCAGTACCCGATCTACTGTCGCCGCCAGGGGAGCCTCGACGCCCCCGAGGAGGTGACGCTCGACCTCAACCGGATGGCGGAGGGGAAGGCCTTCTTCAGCCTCGGGCTCTACCAGGTGAGCGACGATGGGAAGCGGCTGGCGTTTGCGACGGACGAGACAGGCTTCCGGCAGTACCGGCTCTTTCTCAAGGATCTCGCTTCGGGAGAGGTGACAGGGCCACTCGCCGAACGGATCACCTCGCTCGCCTGGGCCACCGACAATCGAACGATCTTCTACACACAGGAGGATGAGACGACGAAGCGGTCGAACCGCTGTTTTCGCCACCAGCTGGGAACGGACCGGCACGAGCCGCTCTTCGAGGAGAAGGATGAGCTCTTCAACATCGGGGTTGGCCGAACGCGGAGTAAGCAGTATGTGACGCTGACCTCGGCGAGCTACACGACGAGCGAAGTCCGGTGGGTCGCGGCGGCGACACCGGCCAACCCCTTCCAGCTGGTCGCGCCGCGTCGCGAGGGGCACGAATACTACCTCGACCACCTCGGCGACTCCTTCTACATTCGGACGAACGACCAGGGCAAGAATTTCCGGCTGGTGACGGCGCCGCTGAGCGATCCCTCCCCCGGACGATGGAAAGAGCGGATCCCGCATCGGCCCCAAGTGATGCTCGAGGATGTCGAGTGCTTCGCGACCCACTTTCTGACCCTCGAGCGCGAGGACGGGCTGACGCGGATGGAGGTCTACGACCTGGGGACAGGCGGATCTCATCGGATCGAATTTCCCGAACCAGTCTATGTCGCGAGCGCCGGGACCAACCAGGAGTTCGCGACGACCACCTACCGATTTGGCTATGAGTCGCTGATCACGCCCAAGTCGGTCTTCGATTACGACGTCAAGACACGCGCCCGCACCCTCAGGAAGCAGCAGCCCGTCCTGGGCGGGTACCAGCCGGAGCTGTATGTCTCGGAGCGACTCTACGCGACGGCGGAGGACGGAGTGAAGATTCCGATCTCAATCGTCTACCGCAAGGATCGCCCCCGGGATGGACGTCAGGCGCTGTTGCTGGATGGCTACGGGTCATACGGGATCTCGAACGACGTCGACTTCAACTCGGGACGCCTCTCGCTGCTCGACCGTGGCGTCGGCTATGCGATTGCCCACATCCGGGGAGGAGGCGAACTCGGCAAGGACTGGCACGACCAGGGGAAACTGATGAAGAAGATGAACACGTTCACCGACTTCATCCGTTCCGCCGAGCACCTCATCGCCGAGCGGTACACCGCGAAGGACCGACTGGCGATCATGGGAGGGAGCGCGGGGGGGTTGCTGATGGGTGCGGTGACCAACCTGCGGCCAGATCTCTTCCAGGTGGTGTTGAGCTATGTCCCCTTCGTCGACGTCATGAACACCATGCTCGACGCGACCCTGCCCCTCACGGTCGGAGAGTATCTCGAATGGGGAAATCCGAACGACAAGGCCGCCTACGACTACATGCGGCGGTACTCGCCTTACGACAACATCGAGCGAAAGGACTATCCGACGATGCTCATCCGGACCTCGCTCAATGACTCACAGGTGATGTACTGGGAGCCGGCCAAGTATGTCGCGCGCTTGCGGGTCCACAAGACGGATGACCGTCCGCTGCTCTTCAAGACCAAACTGGAGCCGGGAGGGCACGGCGGGGCGTCAGGTCGTTATGATCGGCTGCGGGACACCGCGTTCGACTATGCCTTCCTCCTGCGGGAGCTGGGAGTTGGGCAGTAGCAGAAAAAGGAGGCAGGAATGAGAAGGAGAGGAGATCGTTCGGCGTCCGTGACGAAGG
>JBEIJP010000641.1:0-2347 GCA_040380245.1 Acidobacteriota bacterium
CTGGAAAGCAGCGACGGGCCGCCGATCCGACTAGACCGAGCCGGTTCGTGGAACAGCCCGGGAGGGGCCAGGACTCTTGCAGCAGCGCGGGGAGAAGGCTTGCCGGGGGGCCCACGTGGTCCCTCTCGGAGCGGATGAGAGCGCCGGACGGGTCGAGATATCGCAGACCAGCATAGACTTCGCCACGTCCTGCCTCGAGCAGGACCAGGAGCGGGAGGCTGTAGCCGACACGCAGCGCTTGCAGATCGAGAGAGTCGACCCCGTAGACCGGTCTCCGTGCCGGATAGGCGAGCCCCTGCAAGGCAGCCAGAGCGACCCTCACGCCGGTAAAACTCCCCGGGCCGGTCGCGACAGCCAGCAGGTCGAGTTGGTCGACCTCGACCCGGGCCAGACGCAATAGCTGTGAGAGATGGTCAAAGAAGCGTCGCGAGTGGGTCTCGACCTGCACCGAAACGATCTCGGCGAGAGGGGAATCACCACCGAGGATGACGAGGGAGAGGAGCGGCGTCGTCGTGTCTGCCGCCAGGACGAGCGGGCGTGTCCCGGGAAGATTCGGCGATTTGACGTTACTCTCCAAGATGGGCGCTCCTTCGTCGTTCGCGGGATTTCCCTCCCGGTCAGTGGGGTGGTCCAGCGAATGGCTCCTGATCGAACGATTCAGACTCCTGCTCCACGAGAGGTGGGGGCGATTCCCTTCCCGGGCGCACACTGGACTGTTTACAACGGGGAGTATGATACTCTTCGTTCCTGGATCCGGCAAAGTCCCCTGGGGGAGGTCAAAGGCTCCCGGGGAGAGGTGGTCGCCCCCCCCCAAACGAAGCGGGCGGAGCTGTCCGAGTCGGTGGGGTGACGGCGTCGGGGTGATCTGATGACGGGTCCGATGGGAGCGCGGGTCGCCGCGCTGACGGCCTGATCGAGCGGGCGCAGATTGGAAAGCCCGGGAGAAATCAACCCTCCCCTCGGGTGGGAAGCGAGCACAGATCCGATGTCTGCCATGGAAAAACCCTCCGCGTTGACGCCCATGCTGCGTCAGTATCACGAGATCAAAAAACAGTACCCGGGGACTCTCCTCTTCTTTCGCCTGGGTGACTTCTACGAGCTCTTCTTCGAGGACGCGATTCTCGCGTCGCGGGAGATGGAAGTGACGCTGACGGCCCGCCATAAGGAGCGTGGCGATCCAGTCCCCATGTGCGGGGTCCCGCACCACGCGGCGGCGGGTTACGTGACCAAACTGGTCCGCAAGGGGTTTCGGGTCGCCATCTGCGAGCAGACAGAGGATCCGCAGTCGAACACCAAACTGGTCCGTCGCGAGGTGGTCCGCGTGGTGACGCCCGGGACCTTGATTGAAAATCAACTGCTCGAAGCCAAGGAGAACAACTATCTGGCCGCCATCTCGGCGACGGGGGAAGGAGCGGGACTCGCGCTGCTCGACCTTTCGACGGGGGAGTTCCTGGCGACGCAGCTCCTGGGCGAACGATCCTGGGAGCGACTGAGCGAGCAGTTGGAGACTTTCAGTCCGCGGGAAGTCCTCTACCCAGCCTCGCTCAGCCCGCTCTTCAAGGAGGTGGGAGAGGCGCCGCCGAGTGGAACGGGAGAGGTGGACGGCACGCCGCGACGGGTCCTGGCCTGGGCGAGGAATGGGGTCGTACTCACTCCACAGGAAGACTGGGTCTTCGGCGGAGAGCACGCCGAATCGCTGCTTCGCGCCCGGCTGGGGGTCAGCACGCTCGAGGGCTTCGGGTTGGTGGAAAAGCGACTGGCGATCGCCGCCGCCGGGGCGGCCCTCTACTACATCCTCGAAACGCAGAAGGTCGAGGCAGGCCATCTCCGGCAGGTCAACTACTACGCCGCCGAGGACCACCTGCTACTCGACGGCCCGACGGTCGCCAACCTGGACCTGATCGAGGGGCGTCGATCGCTCTTCGCGGTGATCGACGAGACGCAGACGGGAATGGGCGGGCGCCTCCTGCGCCAGTGGCTGCTCCGCCCGGAGGTTCAGCTCGAACGGATCGTGCCGCGACTGGACGCCGTGACGGAGCTCTTCGAGTCGGTGATGCTGCGGGACCGCCTGCGTCGACTCCTCAGGGATGTCGCCGATCTCGAGCGGTTGACCGGCAGAATCACCCTCGGGCGGGCCAACGCGCCGGATCTGCTCTCGCTGGCGACCTCGATCGGACTGCTGCCGAAGCTGCGGGAGACGCTCGGCTCCACGCGGAGCGCACTGCTGATCAGCCTGACGGGCCAGCTGGACGAGATGCGGGATCTGTATCAACAGATCACTTCGACGATCGCCGATCAGCCTCCCATCGCCACCAACGAACCCGGCATGATCCGCGAGGGTGTCCAC
>JBEIJP010000642.1:0-2335 GCA_040380245.1 Acidobacteriota bacterium
CGTCCTGGTTGAAGTCGGCGCTGACGACCCCGAGCGCCGGCCCGGCGACTTTGCCGATCCCGGACTCGATCGTCACATCCCGAAAACGCCCGTCCCCCTCGTTGCGGAAGAGCTGGTCGGGGATCGGACGGTAGGCCGATGGCGCGCAGTAGTCTCTCTCCCCGGTGGGCGCGAGGCACTGCTTGTTTCCCGCGACGGTGAAGTCGACATACTTGCAGACGTAGAGGTCGAGGTCTCCATCCCGGTCGTAGTCGAGGAAGGCCGCGCTCGTCCCCCAGCGTGAATCGCCCACCCCGGCCGCGGCAGTCATGTCACGAAACGTCCCATCTCCGTTGTTGCGGAGCAGCACATGGCGGTCAAAGCCCGTGACGTAGAGATCGACGTTCCCGTCCGCGTCGTAGTCTCCCGTCGCCGCTCCCATTCCATAATGCTCGATACCCGCGCCGCTCGCCTTCGTCACGTCGGTCAAGTGGAGCGTTCCGCTGGGGATCAGCTCGTTGCGGTAGAGTCGGTTGCCGGCAGACCAACCCCCTGGGGGAGGCGGAAAGCTCTCGCGGGCCCCCGGCGAAGGAGCGAGCCGCCGGCCCTGAATCAGGTAGAGGTCGAGATCGCCGTCCCGATCGAAATCGAAGAGCGCGACCCCCGCTCCCATAATCTCTGGCAGGTAGAACTCCCCGGTGGCTCCCGTGCGGTGGTGGAAGCGGAGATTGATCGCCGCCGCCACCTCTTCGAAGAGGCGCTCCTCGGCGCGCCCTCTCCCCGCTGGCGTCTGCCCGGAGGGAAAGCTGGCCGCGCCTGTCGCCACCAGCATCGCTCCGACCAGCCAGAGAATAGCGGTTCTCGTCCGCGGCCGGGGGCGGGCGTGGTCCATCCCGTTCCCGCTTCTGTTCTGAGGTTCTTCTGCGTCCATTGCTTCCTCGGAGCTCTCCTCTGGCGAAGTCGGTCGTGTCGTCACGGATTGCCGAGACGGGCGAGGTCCCGGTCGATCGATTGGACCAGTTCCAGCAGCTGGAGTCGGCGCGCGCGTTCCCGCGCCTCTTCCAGATGGCGCCGTCCGGTCTGACGCTCCCCGGCCCGCAGGTAGGCCGCACCGAGCGCGTAGACGTAGCGCGGCGTCTCGCGGTCCTCTCCCAATTGGACAGCACGCTGCAGGGCACGGATCGCCTCCGGCACCTCTCCCTTCCAGAGCAGCAGCCGTGCCAGCTGGAAGTGGGACTCGCGGTCGGAGGGCCGGTTCGCCGCGGCCCGCCGGTAATGCTCGAGGGCGTCCGGGTACCGTTGCTGCAGCTCGGCGATCCGACCGAGATTGAAGGGAGCCTGCGGATGAAGAGGATTGATCGCCAGGCATCGCTCGAAGGCCGCGATCGCACGCGGGTAGGCGCCTTCCGACGCCAGCATCACCCCATAGTTGTAGTGGCCCTCCGCGAGATTGGGATTGAGCTCCTGCAACGCTCGATAGGCCGCTTCCGCCTTCTCCCGTTGCCCGCTGCGCGCATAGAGGGTGATCAGGTTGAGCTGGACCTGCTCGAAGCGTGGATTGATCGAGAGCGCCCGCTGATGCGCCTCGATCGCCCCCGCCAGATTTCCCGCCGATTCCAGCTCGACGCCGCGCTGCAGGTGGGCCGCGGCACTCCCATTGAGCGCCTGAACGGTCTGGACAATCGGATCTTCCAGCACGGGACGAATCAGTTGATGGACCTGCGAGAGCCGGGCGTGCTCGGCGGCCTTCTCCCGCTGGTTGAGTCGTCGATAGCTGGTCGCCAGCGCGTAGTGAGCCGTCCCGAAGAGCGGGGAGAGCCGGATCGCCTCTTCGAGGGCGGTCACCGCCGCGGCGTGCGCCCCCTCGGCCGCCAGCACTCGACCCAGCCCGTACATGACCAGTGCCTGGCCCTTCTCTTCGCGCGCCAGGGTTTCATAAAGGGAACGGCTCTCGGCGCGCGCTCCCGCCGTCATCAGTGAATCGGCCAGGCGCAGTCGCGCCTGCCAGTAGGCGGGCCGCCGCCGGACCGCCTCCCGCAACGAGAGAATCGCCCGATCGTGCCAGCCCAGGCTGGCCTCGACCACTCCCTGCAGATAGATCCACTCGAAGGAGGACACGGCCAGGGCGCGGGCGCGCCGGTAGCACTTTTCCGCGGCTTCGAACTCTTCGTAGGCGTGGAGCGCCATGCCGAGTCGGCCGACTCGCTCCGCGTTGAGTGGTTCGGCGCGCGCTTCCGTCCACGCACGGGCGATCTGTGCCCGTGCCTCCTCGCCGTACCGCTCCGGCAGAATGGTCGGCAGTTCAGGCGGCTGCTGTCCCGGCTCTCCACCTGCGAAGACCGTTCCAGCTACCATC
>JBEIJP010000643.1:0-2330 GCA_040380245.1 Acidobacteriota bacterium
CCGGTGATCGCCTTCGCCGACGCCCTCTCGCAGGTCATGTTCAGGGTGACCAGCTATGTCATGTGGATCGCTCCGGTTGGCGTTGGCGCGGCCGTCGCCGTGACGATCGGCAATGGCGGGATTGGCGCGCTCGGCGCACTGGCGCGGATGGTCCTCACCCTCTATGCCGCGCTCGGTCTCTTCACCCTTCTCGTGCTGCTGCCGCTGCTGCTCTGGAGCCGCTGGCCCTGGCGCAAGTTCTACGAGGCGCTGCGTGCACCCTTTATCCTGGCCGTCACGACCACCTCCAGCGGCGTCGCCCTCCCTCCGCTGCTCGAGAACCTCGATCGGCTCGGCCTCCCGAAAAGAATCACCGGCTTTGTCCTCCCGGCCTGCTTCTGCTTCAACACCACTGGGACGACGCTGTATATCCCGATCGCCGTCCTCTTCACCGCCCAGGCGGCCGGAGTCTCCCTGACGCCGACGCAACTCGTCGTCCTCTTCTTCACGCTGATGATCACCAGCAAGGGAGCGCCAGCCGTTCCACGCTCATCGATGCTCATCATCATCGGCGCCCTGACCTCCCTCCAGCTCCCGCTCGAGAGCGTCGCCCTGCTGCTGAGCGCCGAGATCGTCATGGATCCCGTCCGCACCGCGGTCAATATCCTGGGCCATGGCGTTGCGCCCCTCGTCATCGCTCGGTGGGAGGGGGAGTTGCCCTCTACCGACGAGCCGCAATAGGGAGAGGCTCTTGGCTCGTTTGGGGTGGGTTGTTTTTTCTCACGCGAAGAAGCGAAGACGCAAAGGAGGAGTGGGGGGGCTCTTTTCTGATGGACGGGTGGATAGATGGGAAAGAATCTGGCTGGCCTTGTCACATTCCGGGCGTTGAGGCGACATCTCCACTGACGCAATCTCGCATCTCGTTTGGCAGTTGGCAGTGGGGAATATCTCCCGAACGTGCTTCTCCGTCGAATCGTGACCAAAGAAGAGCAGACAATCTGGTTTGAAGCCTTCTGTCGACAGGAGTATGTCGCCCTCTACCGGTACGCCTACGCCCACACAGGGCAGCGGGAGGACGCCGCTGAGGTAGTCCAGGAGGCGTTCCTGTCCTTCTACCAGTTGTGGGCGACGGGGGAGGTCCGGGGGCAGGAGCGGGCGCTGCTCTTTCGCATTGCGCGCAACAAGTCGATCGACGCGGTGCGCCGGCGGGCGCGGCGACGCGAGACCGGGGAAGAGGCGACAGAGCGGCGGGTCCTCCACTTCCGGGGGGCGGATGGGCGAACGCCGGAGGAGGTGCTGCTGGAGAAGGAGCGGCGGCGGATTGCCGAGCAGGCGCTGGCGCGGCTGAGCGAGCGGGATCGCGAGTGTCTCGCGTTGCGGGGCAATGGCCTGACCAACCAGGAGGTCGCGGCAGTGCTGCAGGTGACACCCGTCACGGTGCGCCAGGTCATCAGCCGCGCCTTGCGGCGCTTCGGGCAGGTCTACGAGGAGCTGCTGCGGGAAGAGGGACGGGGGACGACAGACCGGGATCGCACATGGCCAATCTGATTGCGCGACCATCCGATGCGGAGCTGCTGGCCTGGCTGGACGGAGACCTCTCTCCGGAACGGCGGGCGGAGGTGGCGCGGCTGCTCGAACTCGATTGGGAGGTGCGGGCGCAGCTCGCCAGCCTGGAGCGCTGCATCGAGGCCTATGTACGGATCGTTCCGCCGCCGCCAGGGGAGGAGCCGGAGCCGTTCGATCAGGTCTGGCAACGCCTCTCGCCACGGTGGCAGGCTGAGAGCGGGGAACGGGAGGAGGTCGCTGGCTTGCCGGCCGACACCCCGTCCGGAACGCGCCGCTGGCTGGTCGCCGGGTTGCTGGTGAGCCTCTGCGTCGGGTGTCTGCTCCTGCTCTTCTGGCGAGGACAGAACGTCTCGGCGGAGGAGCTGCTCGACCGTGCGGCGACAAGGGAGGCGACCCGGGTTCGGGTCCTGGCCCAGCCAGTGATCTATCACAAGCTGGAGGTCGAGCGTCTCGGTGAAAATCCGGAACGGATCCAGCTCGAAAGCTGGAAAGATCTGGCTCACAACCGGGTACGGCAGCGAGTGGTCGACCGGGATGGGCCGCGATTTCTCCCAGTCCAGTCGGCGAACGCGCCGGCTCGCGCGCTGGAGAGCCCGAGTGGGTCAGGGGGGGCGATCCCCCCGCTGCTTGACGAGCTGGAGCGGGTTCTCGCGGCGAGCGAGTTCGACCTGGCCAGTCCACTCTCCCCCGTCGCCTTTGCCGAGTGGCGTGAGGGAGTCGCCGGACGGAGAGACGATCTCCAAGTCGAGGGGACACACCATGCCGAAGCTGAAGGGGATGGAGGC
>JBEIJP010000644.1:0-2328 GCA_040380245.1 Acidobacteriota bacterium
GTAGAGATGGATCCGAAGTCATCGCGACCCGGTTTGCCCGGAAGAGCCGACGGGAGACAGTTCTTGTCTACGCTCCGGATGTACACGAGATCAAGTCGCTCAATCTGGGGCTACAGAAGGCGCAGCCAGGGTACTGCGTGCTGGTCCAGGATGACGTCATTCTCCAGGAGCCGCGACTGGAAGCCTTGGTCCATCAATTGTGTGAGTCATTTGAGCGCCGCCTGGGGTACATCTCTTTCCGATTGGCTGCGGAAATTCGATCAACCCCTTTCCTTACAAGGGCGAGGTACAGTATCCGGGCCGGCCGTTGGGCACTACGACCGATGATTGAGGAAGATCACCTGCTTGCTGGACGTTCAGACCAGTCTGGCATCGCGCGGGTAGACCATTATCGGTTCTATCCAAGAATGGTGGGGATCAAGAGCCCCGTCTGTTTAACCCCGGAGTTACGGGCCTGCGAGCCGTATCTCGATGAGCAGTTCGCTCCGTACTGTTATGATGACGTCGATCTTTCGTTACGCGCGCTGCGAGCGGGATTGCTCAATGGACTCTACTCGATCCCCTTCCGGAGCGATCCAGCGTGGAGTGGCACTCTGCGCGATTCCGCGTTTGTCTCCTCCTTCGGAGCGGGCATTCGGTTGCGCAATCGGCAGCGGATCTGGTGCAAGCACCGCGACTTACTGATGGGGTTGTGGGGAGATCCTTCTTTCCAGACCTCTTTGATTGGGGAGCGACCGTGACCGACCCAGCGACATTGCACCAATCTGCAGCGATTCGAGCTCGACTCGTCTCGTTCTTCCCCGCGAGCGTCAGTCAGGGGGGACTGGAGATTCAAGGGATGCGCACCGCCACCGCGCTCCAGTCTCTTGGTGTGGAGGCCTTGCCGATGCCTTCCTTCGATCCGGCGGACCGTTTTGACCTGCTCCATCTCATTGGGTCGACGGGGAACTATGTCGATCTCTGTCGTCAGGTGAGTGGTCGATGGCCAATTGTCGTCTCGGCCGTCTGCGGTGCGCCATCGGCTGCCTGGTGGCGCGGGCCGATCTGGCGCCTTGCCACATCCCTCGTCGCGCCGCTGCGGCTGTCGACCAGCTATGGTCAGCAGCGAGAGGTCTTCGCGCGCGCGTCGGCGGTGATCTGCCTCAATCAGTTGGAGTCAGAGTTTGTGCGGGTGACGTATGGGGTCTCCAGGGAACGGATTCACGTGATACCCAATGGAGTCGACCCGGGAATGGGCGAGGTTGGGCCAGAGCGTTTCGTCTCCCGCTATGGGGTGAGCGACTTTGTGCTCTGCACGGCGAGTATTCTCGCCCGGAAGAACGTTCTGCCGCTTGCTGAAGCGCTGGCCGATCTGTCGTATCCTGGCGTCTTCATTGGTCATTCAAGTCCGACGGAGTCGGCCTATGTCCGCGAGTTTGCGGCGGTGATCGACGCCAACCCGCATCTCTACTGGATTCCCGGGCTCGCCTACGACGACCCGCTGCTGGCCAGCGCCTATCGGGCGGCCCGCGTCTTTTGTCTTCCCTCGTCGAGCGAGACGCAAAGCCTCTCCGCCCTGGAGGCGATGGCCTGCGATCTGCCTGTCCTCCTCGGCGATTACCCATACGCCAGACAATCCCCCTTCGAGCAGTGCCTGCGTTGCGATCCACGTCAGCCGGGCGCGCTGCGCGCCGCCATCCAGGGGGCCATGGAAGATCCAGACCGTTACCGGATTCCCCTGCCGTCTCTCTATCGTTGGCCTGCCGTCGCCGCCAGGATCCGGAGTCTCTATGAGACCCTCTGCCCTGCAGGCACGCGCTCATTGTCGCGCTGATCCCCGTCCCGGGACGGCTTATGCTTATGGAAGCGGCGGCACGGAGGGTGGTTCGGTCGATCTGGGGAGTCGGAGCCCCTGGCTCAAGAGCGAAGCACGGAGAACCCGCAGCGCGTAATGGGGAAGGTTTCGCCCTTGCCAGCCGGCTGTGACCACCCAGTCCCGGAGGGAAGGCCGAAATTCAGGCTTCACGAGGAGCCTCGTCGCTTCGTCATCCCCGGCTGCCCGCTCCCGGTTGCTGAATTGGCCCTCGTGAATCCGGAAGCAGGCGACGGGCGGCCCGGGGCAGCGCGCAAATCGCTTGCCGGCCAGGAGCGCCCGAAGGAAGAAGTCGGCGTCTGCCCGGTACCGATAGGACTCGTCGAAGCCCTTCAATTCGAGAAAGACGCTGCGCCGGAAGAGGCTGGCTGGTTGAGCGAACCCCATTCGCCGGCACCGGAACAGGGGCAACAACTCCGTTGGCTGAGCCGCGGCGAAGGAGTGGAGGAATCGTCCCGCGGCATCGAGATAGTCAC
>JBEIJP010000645.1:0-2326 GCA_040380245.1 Acidobacteriota bacterium
CTGAGGGGCGCACACTGGGACGCACACTGGCCCGAGTCGCCGTGGCCTCCCCTTCGCTGAGGGGCGCACACTGGGACGCACACTGGCCCGAGTCGCCGTGCCCTCCCCTTCGCTGAGGGGTGCACACGGCGACGTACACTGTGGGAGGATTGTCGTGTATAGATTTGCTGGCGAGAAAACGTTGACCCCTGACTTCGAGGCCATTCGGATCAGCCTGGCCTCTCCGGAGAAGATTCGTTCGTGGTCGCACGGGCACGTCACCAAGCCCGAAACGATCAACTACCGGACCTTCAAGCCGGAGCGGGACGGGCTCTTCTGCGCCCGGATCTTCGGCCCGGTCACCGACTGGGAGTGCCTCTGCGGAAAGTACAAGCGGATGAAGCACCGCGGGGTGGTCTGCGACAAGTGCGGCGTCGAGGTGACGCAGGCGAAGGTACGGCGCGAACGGCTGGGCCACATCGAGCTGGCCAGCCCCTGCTCCCACGTCTGGTTCTTCAAGGGGCTGCCCTCGCGGATCGGCCACCTCCTCGACATCCCCCTGCGGGAGCTGGAGAAGGTGCTCTACTTCGAGAGCTACATCGTCATCGCCGACAAGGAGGAGATCGACGCCCTCGGACTCCCCCTCAAAGAGCGGGAACTGCTGACCGATGAGCGCTACCGGCAACTCAAGCAGGAGTTCCCCGGGAAGTTCAACGAAGAGGTCGCCCGCATGGGCGCCGAAGCGGTCAAGTACCTGCTGCACAAGGTCGATGTCGACAGTCTCTCCGAAGAGATGCGCCAGAAGATGCGCACCGAGACCAGCCAGCAGAAGAAGTTGAAGTACTCGAAGCGGCTGAAGGTGGTCGACTCCTTCCGCAAGTCCGGCAATAAGCCGGAGTGGATGATCCTCGATGTCATCCCGGTGATCCCGCCCGAGCTGCGCCCCCTGGTGCCCCTCGATGGCGGCCGCTTCGCGACCTCGGATCTCAACGACCTCTACCGGCGGGTGATCAACCGCAACAACCGGCTCTCGAAGCTGATCGAGTTGAAGGCGCCGGAGGTGATCGTCCGCAACGAGAAGCGGATGCTGCAGGAGGCGGTCGACGCGCTCTTCGACAACGGACGGCGCGGTCGCGTCCTGCGCGGAGTCAACAACCGTCCCCTCAAGTCGCTCTCCGACACCCTCAAGGGAAAGCAGGGACGGTTCCGGCAGAACCTCCTCGGCAAGCGGGTCGACTACTCGGGCCGTTCGGTGATCGTCGTCGGACCGGAGCTCAAGCTCCACCAGTGCGGATTGCCGAAGAAGATGGCGCTCGAACTCTTCAAGCCCTTCATCTACAACCGGCTGGAGGCGGAAGGGCACGCCGCGACGATCAAGCAGGCCAAGGAGAAGGTCGAACAGCAGGACGACCACGTCTGGGACATCCTCGAGAAGGTGATCAAGGACCATCCGGTGCTGCTCAACCGCGCGCCGACGCTCCACCGGCTCGGGATCCAGGCCTTTGAGCCGGTCCTGGTCGAGGGCAAGGCGATCAAGATCCATCCGCTCGTCTGCACGGCCTTCAACGCCGACTTCGACGGCGACCAGATGGCCGTTCACATCCCGCTCTCGCCCGAGGCCCAGATCGAGGCCCAGGTCCTCATGCTGGCCTCGAACAACATCCTCTCGCCGGCCTCCGGACAGCCGATCGCCGTTCCCTCGCAGGACATCGTGCTGGGGTGCTACTACCTGACACGGGCCATGGACGGGGCGCGCGGCGAGGGCCGCGCCTTTGCCAACCTCGAGGAGGTCCTGCTCGCGCTCGACGCCCGCGAAGTGACCACCCAGACCAAGATCCGCCTCCGCTTCGAGGGGCGGCTGATCGACCTCGAGACCGAGCGAGATTCGCAGGACATCATTCGCGCGACTCCCCATCACGTCAAACGGACGATCAACACGACCGTCGGTCGCGTCATCCTCAACGATGCCCTGCCCGTCGAGATGCCCTACATCAATGGAATGCTCAAGAAGAAGGGGCTGCAGAGCCTCGTCAACTACAGCTTCCTCCGCCTGGGCCACAAGACGACCGTGGTGATGCTCGACCGGGTCAAGGAACTCGGGTTCCTCTACGCGACCAAGGCGGGCCTCTCGATCGGCATCGACGATATGGTGACGCCGCCCAGCAAGCCGCTCCTCGTCAGCGAAGCCGAGGAGAAGGTGATCATGGTCGAGGAGCAGTACAATGACGGGACGATCACCAACGGCGAGCGGTACAACAAGGTCGTGGCGATCTGGTCGGAGGTGACCGAGAAGGTTGCCGACGAGATGTTCAAGGAGATGCAGAAGCGCGAGAAGCTGGGGCGCGAA
>JBEIJP010000646.1:0-2326 GCA_040380245.1 Acidobacteriota bacterium
ATGGCGCCCGTCGAGCGTGCGGCGGGTCACTGCGGCATAGACCCCGAGGAGCGGCTCCATCGGGGCGACGAACCAGTCGGAGCCAAAGGCGAGGGTCACCCCGGCATCGAGCAGCGAGCGAAAGGCATAGGTTCCCCGGGCGCGCTCAGGCCCGATCCGATTCTCCGCCCAGCGGCCATCATCGATGGCATGGTAAGGCTGCATCGAGGCGATGACGCGCTGGCGCGCGAAGAGGGCGATCTCCTCCGGTCGCAGATGCTGGGCGTGCTCCACCCGAAAGCGTCGATCCCGATCCCCATTCTCCGCCGCCACCTGCGCGTAGAGGTCTAGAATCTCGCGATTGGCCCGATCGCCAATCGCGTGGATGGCCACCTGCAGTCCGGCGCGATCGGCGCCGCGCAGATTGGCGAGCATGCGCGAGACCGGAATCATCTCCTCACTCGGCAACCCGCTGGTCGCCGGCTCATCGAGGTACGGAGCGAAGAAGAGCGCCGTCGTCGCGCCGAGCGAGCCATCCGCAAAGCCCTTGAGCCCCCCAACCCGCAGGCGATCCCCGCCAAAATGGGCGCGCAGCCCCACTCGGGCCAGTCGCTCCCATTCACTGAGCGGCTGGTGGCCGTTGATCCGGACCGTCAATTCATCCCGCTCGAGGAGGTGTTGGTAGGCACCCAGCACCGCCGGCGAGGCAGACATGTCGTGCACGCTCGTCACGCCCTGCCGGGCGGCGTAGGCCAGCGCCGCGCGGACCGCGGTGAGGATCTCCTCTTCGGTGGGAGCCGGGATGACCCGGGCGACCAGCGACATCGCCGCGTCCTTGAGCACCCCGGTCGGCTCACCCTGCGCGTCCCGAACGATCGATCCCCCGGGCGGATCGGGCGTCTGCCGAGTCACCCCCGCCAGGCGCAGCGCGAGGCTGTTGGCCAGGGCCATATGCCCATCCAGTCGCTGGATCAGGACCGGATGGCGTGGCGTCCCCTCGTCGATCCACTGGCGGGTCGGCAACTGGACGGGTTTCCAGTTTTCATGATCCCAGTTGCCATTGAGAATCCACCGCCCCTCCGGCGTCTGGGCCGCAAACTGCCGGATCCGCTCGCGGAAGACCTCGGGGCTCCCGGCGTCGCGCAGCTGGACGCTCGCCAGCCCCTGCCCCCCATCGAAGAAGTGGACGTGCGCGTCGTTGAATCCCGGAAGCACCCGCCGCCCGGCAAGATCGACGACCTTTGTCTTGGCCCCAACCCACCGTCGCGCCTCGGCCGATGTTCCGACCGCGACCAGCTGCCCCCGCAGAGAGGCCACCGCTTCGACTTCCGGCTGCGCGCTGTTGCCGGTCCATACCTTGCCGTCGAGCAGAACCAGATCGGCCTCGACGACGGAACCACGACAGCCCGCCCCGATCGCCCCCAGCAGCAAGAGGACCCCGCCACCGACCATCCGCCGGAACCACCCCCGCTGGCCGATCCTTCCCGCTACTCGCCGTTCCGCGCCGTTTCTGCTCATCAACAAGCCTCTTTTCTCTGCTTCTCCTCGTGACGAGGATGCGGGAACTCGACCCAGGTCGAGAAGGTCGGGTCTTCAATCTGGATCGTGGAATGGGTCAGATCAAAACGTTCCGCCAGCAGGGACTGGCACTCCCGCAGAATCCGCCGGCTCTCCCGCGGATCCTCGACGACGATATGCGCCGTCACGGCGTGCCGCCCCGAGGTGATCGTCCAGATATGCAGGTCGTGGACGTCGCGCACGCCAGGCACCTGGCGCAGCGCCTCCTCCACCCGGCGGGGCTCGATGTGCGCCGGCGTCCCCTCCAGAAGGATGTGGACCGCCTCGGCCACCAGCCGCCAGGCGTTGACGATGATCAGGCCGCTGATCAGCAGGCTGACCAGGGGATCGACCCAGTACCATCCCCGCCAGAGGATGAAGACCCCCGCGATGACCGCTCCGATCGACCCCAACAGATCGCCGATGACGTGGAGAAACGCTCCATGCAGGTTGAGGCTCTCGCGCCGCGCCCCCGCGAGCAGCCACGCCGCCGCCAGGTTGACGCCCAACCCTCCCAACGAGACGAGCAGCAGCACCTCCCCACGCACCACCTCCCGCTCCTGGAAGCGATGCACCGCCTCGACCACCACGAAGAGCGCCAACCCCATCAACGCCAATCCATTGATCAGCGCGGCAAGGATCTCGACGCGGTGAAAGCCATAGGTCTTCCGTGCCGTCGCCGGTCGCGCAGCGATCGTCAACGCTACCCACGCCAGGACCAACGCCGCCGCGTCGGAGAACATGTGCCCCGCGTCCGAGAGGAGCGCCAGGCTGTTGGCCCAGTAGGCCC
>JBEIJP010000647.1:0-2325 GCA_040380245.1 Acidobacteriota bacterium
GAACAATTTGCAGTATGTCTTGATAACTCGGGATACAAATCTTCACTTGAGATAGGGAAGCTGTACCAGGTGATCCCCCGACGAAGAGGCAGAATCGCACGGATATGTCAGGATCATTGACGAAAGTGGCGAAGATTACGCATTTACCTCGGACCGCTTTTACCTGGTCACCTTGCCAGTCGTTGTCACCAAGGCGCTTCTCTCCGCTAACCGATCCTAAAAGTGCCCTCTGATAGCTCGTTGCCGCCAGCCAGCGCCGGTAACGTGCTCTTTGTGTCTCAAAGCCGGCATGATCCTGCGCATCCAACCGCTCGTCTGCAATTTCTGTATCCGCGTGGCAAGGTTTTTAATGAAAGGAAGATCGAGGAGAGTGTTATGAGCATACGTGACGGGATGGTGGCAATTCTGCTGCTGATGGGATCTCCGGCCTGGGCGCAGGCCCAGGATCTGTCGGCCTGGGAGGGGACTTTTCGCGGCAACTGCCAGAATCTACGGCCAGGAACCGGCGGGCAAAAGCTTGAGTTCACGATCGAACGCCAGGTCGCCGCCATTCCTGGCACCGATCGGTATGAATGGCGTTCGACCTACAATGGCGGCGCTCCCGGGACAGGAAAGAACTATCAGCTGGCGCCGGTCAACCCGGCCAAGGGGCACTACCAGATCGACGAAGGCAATGGCGTGCGCATCGATACCTACTTATCAGGCGACACCTTCTACGCTCATTTCAAAGTCGGCAATACCCAGATTACCTCTGTCGAACGCCTCAAGGGCAATGAGCTGATCATGGAGCTTCTCTCCTTCGAAGCTCGGGAACTGAGTCCAACCGCCAGCGTCAGCACCTACCGGTTTCAAGTCAACCAGCGCTGCGTCATGCGGCGGAACTGAATGGGGATGGCCCCTCCCGTTTTGCCAGCGGGGACGCCTGCGGTCGACAGGAGGGAGGCCATCGAGAGGAGCGCGATGATTCGGAAGATTGCGAAGTGGTTGGGAGTACTGACATTGCTGGTGCTCTTCGCGGCGGTTGTCGGGGTTGCGACGGGGAAGACGGAGGGGGAGCTCCGCGTTCCTGCCGGCCTGGTGCGGAATACGGCGCGGTACCTGGTGATGCGGGACTCGGTCAAGATCGCGATCGATCTCTGGCTGCCGCCAAACCTGGCGGCGGGGGAGAAGGTCCCGACGGTGGTCAATAGCACGCGGTACGTCCGCGCGATGGCGCGGGGGCCGCTCGCGCGCTGGTGGGATCGCTTCAATCGCGCCTCGGATGTCAAGCGCGACGTGCGCGCCTTCAACGACGCGGGGTATGCCGTCGTCAAGGTGGACGCGCGTGGCAGTGGGGCCTCGACCGGGTCGCGCCTCATCGAATGGTCGCCGGATGAAGTGGCGGACTATGGCGAGGTCGTCGACTGGATCGTCGCCCAGCCGTGGTCGAACGGGCGCGTCGGAGGCTACGGCGTCTCGTACGAAGGGAACACTGCCGAGGTGCTCGCGGCGACCGGGCGGGAGGCGGTCAAGGCGGTCGCGCCGCTCTTCGGGGACTTCGATCCCGCGGTTGGCATCGCTTTTATGGGTGGCGTGCTCAATGAGTCCTTCATCTCGCAGTGGGGGAAGTTCAACAAGCTGCTCGATCGCGGCGACGTCTGCGGACTGGCCGAGGTGACGGGGCTGGGCTGCCGGTTGCTGCCGCTCGTCTTCGCCGGGACGAAGCCGGTCGACGACGACCGCGGCGGCCGCCAGTTGGAGGCGATCCTCGCCGCCCGGAAGAACTACGACGTCTTCGACACGATGCGGGGCCTCGCCGGGCCACGGGATCCCTTTCCGGGGACGTCGCTCTCCTTTCGCGACGTCAGCCCGTACGGCATGCGCGAGCGCATCGAGCAGCATCGGACGCCGATGCTGGTCCGCATCGGTTGGGGAGATGGCGGTACGGTCAACACGGCCCTTGGTCGCTTCCTGACCTTTGCCAATCCGCAGCAGCTCGAACTGGGTCCGTGGAGCCACGGCGGAGGCCATCACATCGATCCGTTCCTCCCCGACGCGACGCCGACCGAACCTTCGTCCAACGACCAGTTCGCGCAGATGATCCGCTTCTTCGATCGGCACCTCAAGGCAGGGACAGACGCGCCAGCTCCCGTGCACGAAATCCGCTACTACACGATGAACGATGGGCGCTGGCGCACCACGACGCAGTGGCCCCCGGCCGGGATCGCGCCGGTACGCTGGTATCTCGACGCCGACCACTCGTTGACCACGGCGGCTCCGGCAGTCGCCGTGGCCAGTGACTCCTACCAGGTCGATCCGACCGCCTCGACGGGCGCGGGGACGACC
>JBEIJP010000648.1:0-2324 GCA_040380245.1 Acidobacteriota bacterium
ATGCCGGCTGCATGCCCTTTACACTGCCGGGGACGATCCTGCATGCCTCGCTTGCCATCCATCGGTTCGTCACGCATGGGGCACTCTCCTTGTCGAAAGCGGTGGTAGAAGAGGGCATGGGGCCGTGGAACGGGGCCATACCCTCTAGTGGGCCATTCGTATTGTCGACCGGATGACCTGTTTTGACAAGACTGGCCCACGGTTCGATCTCTTCTCCGTCATCGGAAGCGAGCAGAAGTCCTTCCTTCCCAGTGGAGGGTTGAGTACAATCACCAGCCATGAAGAGTGATCTCCCGAAGAGTGGCCCGAAGAGTGGCCCGAAGAGGATGTGGAATTTCGATCGCCGGATCCTGATGATCACCGGGCTCTGCCTCCTGACCCTGTTGAGCCTGGCCGGCCCGCTGCTCGTCCGGGCGCTGACGTCGGCAAGCCCAGAGGGACGGAGTCCAGAGGACTATCACGCGATCTGGGAGTCGACCCATCTCTCGCGAATCGATCCCTCGAAGGTTCGCCACGCCGACCTGGTCGCCTCACTCCGGCAATTGCAAAAGGAGGGAGTCCAGGTGGTCGAAGTCGGTCGCTCTGTGGCGGGCCGGGAGATCTACCAGCTCGAATTCGGCGAGGGACCGGAACGGATCTTCCTCTGGTCGCAGATGCACGGCGACGAGCCGACCGCGACCAGCGCGCTGATCGACCTCTTTCACTACTGGCAGTTGAACCGCAACGACCCGGTGGTTGCTGACATGGCCCGGCGGATGACGATTCGGGCGGTGCCGATGCTCAACCCCGATGGCGCCGAACTCTTCCAACGTCGCAATCTCCAATCGATCGACATCAATCGCGACGCGCGCCGTTTGGTCACGCCCGAGGGGCAGCTGCTCAAAAAGCTCCGCGATGAGTGGCAACCGGTCCTCGGCTTCAATCTGCACAACCAGAACCCGCGCACGGCCGTTGGAACGACCGGCAAGCAGGCGACGATCTCCCTGCTCGCGGTAGCCCACGACGAATCGCGGAGCGATCCGCCGGGAAGGCTGCGCGCCAAGAAGGTCTCTTCGACCCTCCACACGGCCCTCACCCGCTTCATTCCCGGGCAGATCGGCCGCTACGACGACAGCTTCAACCCGCGCGCCTTTGGCGATCTGATCAGCCAGTGGGGCACGCCCGTTGTCCTGATCGAGACCGGCGGTTGGGCCGGGCACTCGGAGATGGAGCTGGTCCGGCTCAACTTTGTCGGCCTTGCCTGGACATTGCAGGAGCTGGCCAACGGCCTTGTCGACCGCGCCGACCCGGCGATCTACGACGCCATCCCCTACAACAACAACAGCGGAGTGCTGGTCCCCTTGATGATTCGCCAGGCCACTGTCATCCAGCGAACCGCCGGGACAGGCCGTACCCTCCCCCCCTACCAGGCGGATCTGGCGATCAACCTCGATCGAACCCGGGCGACGATTCAGGACCTGGGCGATCTCGACGGGATGGTCGGGCTGGAAGAGGTCTCCGCCGATGGATTCCACGTGACGACTCCCTCCAGTGGCGGGCTCCGGGTCGGGGGCGAGGCCGTACTTCTCTTCTACCGCAGCCAGCGGGCGGCGACGATCGACTGGGACGCACCCGGGCTGGAGCAACGCTCCCCACCCGACGCGGTCTTTCGTCAGGGTCGCTGGATCGGGCGTGAGCGGTTGATCCAGTCGGGCCAACCCCGCTGATCATCCCATTTTTTCTTCTTGTGAACCTGTATCGATCTGTATGGAGAGGACGATTCCTATGAGTCAAGAGACAAAGCCGGAGATGGTCATTGTGCTCCATCCGGCCGACAATGTCGCCGTTGCCCGTGTGCCGATTCCAGAGGGGACCGAGGTCGTCGCCGGCAGCCATCGCCTGACGGCTCGCCAGACGATCACCCCCGGACAGAAGATCGCGTTGCAGCCGATCCCGGCTGGTGAGCGTGTCCGCAAGTATGGCGAAGTGATCGGAGAGGCGACGACCGAGATCGCTCCCGGCGAATGGGTCCACACCCAGAATGTCCTGCCGGACTTCAATGGCAAAGACTACGAGTTTGCCACCCAGACGCCAGTCACCCAGTATATGACGCCGGAAGAGGCCGGGACCTTCGACGGCTACCTCCGTGAGAACGGGGATGTCGGGACCCGCAACTACATCGCGGTGATCGCCACCTCGAACTGCTCCAGCCACGTCACCGAGGAGATTGCGCGTCGCTGCCGCGACGTCCGGC
Organism: Acidobacteriota bacterium; assembly: GCA_040380245.1. Classification (GTDB taxonomy): domain Bacteria; phylum Acidobacteriota; class Blastocatellia; order RBC074; family RBC074; genus CAIOZW01. Next base: position 2,234 of record JBEIJP010000648.1, read on the forward strand.
GCGAGACGCACGGCGTCGACGGCGTCGTCGCGATTCCTCACCAGGAAGGCTGCGGCCACTCGCAGGGCGAGGACACGTGGCAGTTGGAGCG
>JBEIJP010000649.1:0-2320 GCA_040380245.1 Acidobacteriota bacterium
CCTGGCTCGCGGCGCCTGCCGCGGGCGGACGCCCAATCCCGAGGGCTAGTCGCAGCTCCGTCTCGATCCTCGCGCAGAGCTCTTTGTTCTCCCGCAGGAGGGTCTTGACGTTCTCGCGGCCCTGACCAAGACGCTCCCCCTTGTACGAGAACCAGGATCCAGCCTTTTCGATCACCTTCTGCTCGACGCCGAGATCGATGATCTCACCCAGCCGGGAGATTCCCTCGCCATAGATGATGTCGAACTCCGCATCGCGAAAGGGAGGCGCGACCTTGTTCTTGACGATCTTGACCTTGGTCCGATTGCCGGTGATATTCTCGCCCTCTTTGATCTGCGTCACGCGACGAATATCGACCCGCAACGACGAGTAGAACTTGAGGGCGCGCCCTCCCGTCGTCGTCTCGGGTGAGCCGAACATGACCCCGATCTTCTCGCGAATCTGGTTGATAAAGATGAGGCAGGTGTTGGAGCGCCCGACAACGGCCGTCAGTTTGCGCAGGGCCTGTGACATCAGGCGCGCCTGCAGGCCAGGCAGGGAGTCGCCCATATCGCCCTCCAACTCGGCACGGGGCGTCAGGGCGGCCACCGAGTCGATCACCAGCACGTCGACCGCGTTCGAGCGGACGAGCGACTCGGCGATCTCGAGGGCCTGCTCCCCGGAGTCGGGCTGCGAGACGAAGAGGTCGTCGATGTTGACCCCCAGCTTCTGCGCGTAGCCCGCGTCGAGCGCGTGCTCGGCGTCGACGTAGGCCGCGATGCCGCCCGCCTTCTGCGCCTCGGCGACGACGTGCAAGGCAAGGGTCGTCTTGCCAGAACTCTCCGGTCCGAAGACCTCGATGATGCGTCCCCGGGGGAATCCGCCGACGCCAGTCGCGGCATCGACGCCGATGCTCGCCGTGGAGATGACCGGGATCTCATCGACCCGATGCTCGCCCAGCCGCATGATCGATCCCTTGCCAAACTGCTTCTCGATGTTGAGGAGGGCCGCCTCAACCGCTTTTGTCTTTTCACTCTTCTCCATCGCCATGGTTTTTATCGTCCTCTCTTGTGGTCTTTTCTTATGGTCTTTTTTGTCTGTTTCGAAACCGTCATTCCAGGTTCGGGCAGGCAGTGAGCGGAACCTCCCCGCCACTCCCCACGGGCGGCTCGCCCGGGAGAGAACTGGCGGCCGAGAGACCGGCCTTCCCTGCCCTCTCCAGGCTCCTGGTGATGCCCCATAGCGCTCACGCGAGGATGGCCAGGGGATAACACGGAGTGGTCTGAACGCTCCATCGGCTCGGGCTGATACATCCGTCCGGAAGGAGCACCGACTCCGCCAGAGCGGCAGGTTTCAGCTCCGACTCTGCTTGCAGGGATGGCATCGAAAGGTCGGCTGCACCACCAGCGACGAGAGAGAGGACTCCGACTTCCGATGACTCCCTGGGCGGTGATCCCGAAGCGGCTTGCCGCCTCTCAGATTCACCGCTGAACGTCCTGGTCTTGCCTCAAGGGGAAGATCAGTCCGCTCGGCCATTCCGCTCCCTCGACCCCGACGGCGCCGCGTGCCCAGCGCGTCGCCACCTGCCGGGGTGGCAGAAGCCCACGCAGTATAGCCGAGATGGGATGCCGCTGCCAGCGCTCCCGACGCCGGTTCCTCAAGACTTCTTGGCGTCTTTGGCGTCGAGGCGGCGGCCCGGAAACGGAGTCAGGTCGGTGGGAAGAGCGTGCAGTTGCAGGTCTTGCCAGAGCAGATCGTGAAAACGGGTCTCCTCGAGCTTGGTCTTCCGGCCGGGAAAGAGGCTTCCCCAACCGAGCACGGGGGGAACCGGGAGTGGGTCTCCACTCTGGGCTTCGACAGCCTGGCGATAAGGCGCCTTCTGCGGCTTCAACTCATAGGCGGCCTGCAGGTGCTTGCGCGCCTCGACAATCCGATTGGTCTGCCAGTAGAGAAAGCCGAGGCTGTACTGGGCGACATCGAAGTGGGGATCGAGCCGCACCGCCTTCTGCAGATGCCGCAGGGCCTGTTCCGGACGCCCATCATCGAGGTAGGCTCGCCCGACCAGGTAGTGGGTCTCCGGAGCCGGGTTGAGCGCCAGCGCCCGTTTGAGGTGGGGAAGCGCCTCGGCCATCTTACCCTCCCGGGCCAGCAACCGTCCGAGCCCGTAGTGGGCGGCGAAGGAGTTGGCGTCGAGCGCGATCGCCTTCTCCAAATGAAGACGGGCCGCGTCCTCTTCGCCAATGTCCCCGCTCAGCAATCCCAGCAGCAGGCGCGCCCCAAAGTGGTCAGCCTGCTCCTCGAGCGCCGTCCGCAGAAAGACAGAGGCTTCGATCGTCTTGCCAA
>JBEIJP010000650.1:0-2320 GCA_040380245.1 Acidobacteriota bacterium
CCATGGCCACGGCAACATGACGCTTCGCTACGTCAAGATCCAGCGCGATGGGAGATTGACGGACGAGGCCGTCCTCGACACACGAGTCTGTGAGTGCTGCCAGACGGCCGTCGCCGTGACCAGTGAGGGGCCCGTCGTCGTCTCCCGCGACAGGTCGTCCGACCCGAACGAGATCCGCGACATCTCGATCGTCCGGCTCAACGGGCAGCGCTGGACCGATCCACGTCCGGTGGCCCTCGATCGCTGGGAGCTGACCGGATGCCCGGTCAACGGGCCGGCGATCGCGGCCCGTGGTCGGGAGGTCGCCGTCGCGTGGTACACGGGCGCGGGGGATGCCCCGCGCGTCAAGCTGGCCTTCTCCCGAGACGCCGGGAAGAGCTTTGCCCCGCCTGTGACCATCGACGAGGGGAGTCCCATCGGAAGGGTCGATCTGCTCCTGCTCGAGGATGGCAGCGCGCTGGTCTGCTGGCTGGAGAAGGCGGCCGGCGGGGGCTCGCTGCGCCTTCGTCGCGTCAAGCCAGGCGGAGCGATGGAGCCGTCCTTGCTCATTGCCCCTTCCGGGACCGCCCGCTCCAACGGCTTTCCCCAGATGGTTCGTCAAGGGGAGAGCGTGCTCTTCGCCTGGACCGCCGCCGGCATCAAGACCGCACGGCTTGAACTCTCAACTCGCTGAAGCTGCCTGCAGAGAGAGAATCGTGCACAGACCACTCGCAACCGGGTCAAGCAAGGAGCGCGAGACAGAGCCAGCCTGGTTCGGCCGGCCCATTTCGAACTGGCGCTTGAGCAGATTTCCACCCACCTGTTCGAACCAGCCTGGCCGCGTCAGCCTTGAATTGAGATCTAGCCTGCCGTTTCTTCTTCTTCGACACCCACCTCCAGGCGCATTCTTGCGCCAGGGAAGGTGTCTATCAAAGCAGGGGAAACTCCAGCCTCCTCCAGGCCCATTATCGTGCTAAGTAAAGTGTCTACGAACGCGGGGGAACCCCAGAAGTAGAAATCGGGACGATTGTCCAATGTCGCTCTGAGCGGAATCCAGGTGGATTCCGCTCAGATGCTTGGCTGAGCGACGCAATCCGAATGTATCCATCAGTGGCGTATCTCAGCGGTCAATCTGAAATCTGCCCAAATTTGTCTACTCGTCAATGGAGTAAATGCTACCAGAGTCATCAAACCACGCCGCCGTCTTTTTGGCGTCTTAAAAACGTCTTTTTCCCGTCTTAATTTTCAATTTTCGCCCTTGACTGGCCAAAATGCCCAAAAAATTGAGCCTCACGCTCAGACCACTTCGTCTGAGAGGCAGCCGCCGACACGCCGTCGACTCCAGCTTCAGTGTCGGAGTCAAATAGTGATGTGGGGGTAGAGAGCGCCGGTCAGGAGGAGAGCAGCCGGCGGGCGGCGAGGAGGGCGTCGTCGAGGGTGGTCACCTGATCATCGAGCTGCATCTCGTAAACATGGCGGGTGAGTTGACCGACCTGGGGGCCGGGCTCAACGCCGAGGGCGAGGAGGTGGCGACCGAGGAGGAGCGGGGCGGGCGCGGCGACTTCGAGGTCGAGCGCTTCGATACGCGCGCGAAACCAGGCGATGGCGGAGGGGCGAGCGAGGCTGGCCGCCTCGACGCGGGCGAGGAGCCCCGGCTCGACCGCCAATGCCAGGCGTCGGAACTGCCCGTTGGTGACGGGGGGGCCCGCCTCTTCCTCTTCGCGCCAGCGAGCGGGGAGGTCGCGGTGGGCGTGGAGGGCGAGGACCTGCCGTCGGACATCATACTGCCCGAGCCGTTGCAGCCGGAGGCTCTCGAGAAAAGGGCCTGGATCGGACATCGAGCGGCAGAGGAGCGCGAGCATGACGGCGACGCGTTTCGGGTAGGGCAGATCGTCGAGCTCAGCCCGGCCAGCGTCGAGAGCCGCGCCGAGCCGGGTCAGCGCGTCGGCGTCGCGGTGGGGCAGGAGGTCCGGCCAGAGTCGATCGAGGACGCCGAGGTCTGCGGCGGCGCGCAGCCCGATCGAGGGGGTCTGCGCCTGGAGGAGCCACTTCTCGACCTCGCCCCAGACGCGTTCGGCGGGGAGGTCGGAGAGGTCGATCGTGCGGCAGAGGGCAACCGTCGCCGGCTCGATCGTGAAGGAGAGGCGTGCGGCAAACTGGACGAGGCGCAGGACGCGCAGGCTGTCTTCGACAAAGGTCACCGGATCGACGACCCGGAGTAGTCGCGCGGCGAGGTCTTCACGTCCGTGGTAGGGGTCGAGCAGCTCGCCGGTCAGCGGGTCGAGCATCATGGCATTGATCGTCAGGTCGCGCCGTCGCGCCGCCTCCTCGTAGGACATCG
>JBEIJP010000651.1:0-2312 GCA_040380245.1 Acidobacteriota bacterium
ACCTGGTGGAACGTCAATTATGATGAGTGATCCCCCTTCGATCAGCCTCGCCTTTTTTGCCCAGACCGACATTGGTCTGATCCGGACGGGCAACGAAGACAACTTTCTGGTCCTCGACCTCTCCACGGGAAAAAGTTGGACGGCACTGGACGAGACGCCCGCGGAGGAGTGGCGCGCCTACGAGGAAGGCCCTTATGGCACGCTGCTCGCGGTCTCGGATGGGATGGGCGGGGCGCTCGCCGGAGAGGTCGCCTCGCGGTTGGCGGTCGAGACCGTCCGGGATCGGATGCTGCAGCTGCAGCGACACGCCGTCTATTCGCGCCTCCCCTTTGGTGAGCGTCTCCGCGTCGCCATGGAGCAGGCGAATGGCCTGATTCACGAAGAGGGGTTGGACAACCCCCTCCACAAGGGCCTGGGAGCGACCTTCACCGCCGTGGCGAGCCACCACGGCGAGGCCTATTTCGCGCAGGTGGGAGACAGTCGTGGGTACCTCCTCCGGCAGGGGGAGATCGTTCGCGTCACCAAGGACCAGTCGCTGGTTCAGCAGTTGATCGACGCAGGGCAGATCACCGAGCAGGAGGCCGAGACGCACGCCTACCGGAACGTGATTCTCCAGGCGCTCGGGGCCCATCCGACCGTCAGTGTCGAGGTCAACACCGTGCCCCTCTGTCAGGATGACGTTCTGATTCTCTGCAGTGATGGGCTTTCCGGAAAGCTGCAGGATCACGAGATTGCGCAGATCGTCTTGGAGTCGACGACCTATCGTGAGGCTTGCCGGGTCATGGTTGGCCTCGCCAACCATCGGGGAGGAGACGACAACATCACGGTGGTCATCGCCCGCTTCGAGGGGAGTGGCCTGCCATCTCCGTCGGGGGGACGGGTCTTTGCACGCTCTCTCAAGCGAGGCGAAGAGACCCCCTTCGAGATCGATTGGTCGACGGAGAGCGGAGAGGATGCCGTCCTCCCCGGCTTCCCGCCGCCGCCCACCAGGGCGATCAGCTTCGAGCCCGCACCCTCCCGCGCCGCGGAACACCCTGCCGCGCCCCGAGTACGCTCTCCGCGAAAGGACCCCATCACGGCGGTCTTCTCGATCGAGGAAGCGATGGATATGTTTGATCCCGAACTGCGACGGGGGGAGGGGCCCGAGGCACGGTCCGGCGCGCCCCCCCAACGACCGGCGCGCCGGATCGAGTCGACCAAGACAGCGCCAAGGGCCCGTGCGCGGACCTCACCCGCTCTGATCGGGGGAGCGGTGATCCTCTGCCTCTCGATCCTTCTCACGGCGTTATGGGGCACTGGCACGCTCTTCCAAAACCCCTTGTCTCGCTCCTTCCAGCAGCAGACAGGGGAGCGACTGACCCTCTCCGAAGCGGAGAATCGAAGGGAGGGGCAGTTCCAACGGCTCCGCAACCGGATCGATCAAGTCGAGCAGCGACTCAACGCCCAGCCAGCTGAACTGACCCCCTCCCGCAAAGCGATTCCCGATTGGCAAGAGAAGATCAAGTCCCTGCGCAGCCGACTCGACCGGATCCGGAGCCTCCCTCCAACGGAAGAAGAGTCGCTGTCGAAGTCGTTCGAGGAGATCGAACAGGAGCTCTCCCAGATTGAAGGAGAGCTCAACCGATTGCAGGGCCCCCGTACCGCGACCCATTCGGACCGCGATCCTGTCCGCATCTGAGCCCCTTTCCGACGACTGTCCTGTATGGCTCTGCCCGGCCGTGCGGGTGTCGCCACTCCTGCTCGCGAGGCGTTTCCTGGGCGAAAGCGGGCCTTGGCCGGCATCGCCGTCTCCTTTGGGGGCTGCATCTGAAGAGCTGGGACCGTCCATCAGAATTTCCGTCTTCGATCATTGCGCCCATCGAGGGTGGCGTTGAGACGCGCCCTGCGGGCGACGACCATCGACACGGCCCATCAACGGTCACGCGACACAACATCGAGAGAACCCGGGATGCGGAGAGGCTCGCATCCCTTTGCCGGAGACTATCGTCATGAGACGGATCTCTCTTTTGCTCCTGCTGCTCATCGGGCTGTTGGCGGCCTATCTCCTCTTCTGGCCAATCGCCATCGATCCAGTGGTCTGGACGCCGTCGCCGAATCCGGGGCAGACCGGGCCCTTTGCGCGGATAGCAGGATTCGACTCGCTGGAAACCCTGGCGTCCGGTGTGGGACTCGGACCGGAAGATGTGACGAAGGGGCCGGACGGGTACCTCTACACTGGTCTGCAGGATGGCCGGATCATTCGTTTCAAGCCGGGGGAGGCAGCGGGCCACGAAGAGGTCGTCCAGACGGGCGGGCGGCCGCTCGGGATGAGG
>JBEIJP010000652.1:0-2308 GCA_040380245.1 Acidobacteriota bacterium
CCTATCGGTCCTATTCGTCCTATAGGTCCTATTCTTCCTGGAACTCCTATTCCCACTATTACTTCAATTCAAGCAGTTCCACCTCAAAGATCAGGGTCGAATTTGGCGGAATCACCCCCAGATCCCTGTTTCCGTACCCAAGTGCGGGGGGGATGATCAACCGGCGCTTTCCGCCGACCTTCATCGACATGACCCCCTCGTCCCAGCCCTTGATGACGCGGCCCTGGCCAATGGCAAACTCGAAGGGGCGCCCGCGATCGAGCGAGCTGTCAAACTTCTTGCCGTCCTCCAACGTTCCCGTATAGTGCACGACAACCATCTGTCCAGGACGTGGGCTCTCCCCCGTGCCTTCGACCAGATCCTCATATTTGAGTCCGGAATCGGTGATCATTTCTCTGCTCCCAAGTAAAAAGTTGGTGGCGAACTGCCCCGCAGAGCCCATTGGCGCCGAGGTCAGGCTGGCGAGACGCCAGTTCCCTGCCCTGCGCACCCAGAGCGCGGTGACACGGGCCTCCGCCAGCGAAGTCCCCTGCCGAACAAAAGCGACCTTCCCCTGCCAGACGGCAGCCGTGCCATAGGGTTTGACGGTCACCTCCTTCGTCTCGATGGCGTCGAGCGTCAGGCGGTTCTCCTTCATCCGGTCGAGCACTTGAGCCCGTGTGAGAATCGTGCCGTCATAATTGACGACCGTCAGATCCTCGGCGAGGAGGAGTCCGGCGGCCGCGACATTCCGACCGACGATCGCCTGGAACCACTGTCGCTGGCGCGCCTCGACCTGCCGAGGAACGGAGGGGGGGGCTGCCGCCGCGCGGCGAGAGGGAGCGGATCCCTGCGCCCAGGCGTCACCCGCCGATACCAGCAGGAGACAGATCCCCGCCATCACGACACGAGCCATCCATTTTTCTGTGTTCAATCGAGTTCCTCCTCTGTCTGACGCTAGCTTCGAGCGAAATTGACAATACTTGATCTGGTAGGAATCAGGCAAGCCGATGGCAAGGCCGGTCCTCACTGGCCTTGCCAGCAGGGAGACCGCTTTTCGAGAAAGGCGCCGATCCCCTCCCGCGCGTCGAGCGCCAGCGCGTTGAGGCTCATGACTTCGCGCGTGTGATCATACGCGTGCGCCTGATCGAGGTCGATCTGGGCATAGAAGGCCGCTTTCCCGATCCCGAGGGTGAGAGGACTGGCGTCGGCAATCTGCCGGGCCAGCGCTTCCGTCTCCTCGGCCAGCCGGTCGAGCGGAACGGCCCGGTTGACAAGCCCCCACTCGACCGCTGTCGAGGCGCTGATCGGCTGGCCGGTCAGCAACATCTCGAGCGCCCGCTTCCGGCCGATCGAACGGCTGAGCGCCACCATCGGGGTACTGCAGAAAAGGCCAATGCGAACCCCTGGAGTCGCAAATGTCGCCGTCTCAGCGGCGATCGCCAGATCACACGTCGCGACCAGCTGACAACCGGCGGCGGTCGCGACCCCCTGGACCTCGGCGATGACGGGCTGGGGGATGCGCTGAATCGACTCCATCAGATCGACACAGACCGCGAAGATCTCCCGCAACTCTGTCAGCGAAGCGCTCTGCAACTCCCGCAGGTCGTGCCCAGAGGAGAAGACGGGGCCTGCCGCCCCGAGAATGACCGCTCGACTCTCCCGGACCAGCGGATCGTCGCGCAGACAGCCTGTCAATTCCCGCATGAGCTCCTTCGAGAGCGCGTTGCGCTTCTCCGGCCGGTGCAGTCGAACCCGGACGACCGGCCCGAGCGGCTCCACCTGCAGTTGATCGTATCGAATCTCCATCTGTTTGCTCCTTTCAACGCTCGATCGAGCGGCTCCGTATTGAAAAGATCGGCTATTCGTTCCACTATGCGCACAGTTGTCATGCATCCAGTTGCGGATGATCCGCGGAGCGGCGCAGCGGTCCCCCTGACCGAGCGTGAGATCCGACACCTATTTTACCTACTGGAGGACGAACGATGCTCAATTACTTAGCAACCCCTGGCAGATCCCTTGGCTGGCCTCTTCACTGGAGAGGATGGCGCCGGGCGGGAGCCACGCTTGGTCTGACCCTGCTGGCCCTCGCCCTGACGCCCCATTCCTCGGCCCATCGAGCCTCCCAGAGTCCCGCGTCGGACGGAAAGCTCCGCATCATCGCCTTTGGAGCCCACCCGGACGATTGCGAACTGCAGGTCGGCGGCGTCGCCACCATGTGGGCCGCCCAGGGCCATCACGTCAAACTGGTCTCGGTCACCAACGGGGATATCGGCCATTGGCGGGAAGCCGGCGGCCCCCTCGCCCAGCGACGGCGCGCCGAGGTGGA
>JBEIJP010000653.1:0-2307 GCA_040380245.1 Acidobacteriota bacterium
GGGATGGCGCGCAGATCGTCGAGACTCTTCGAGCCCGCCTTGCGTTTGGCGGGGCGCGATCCGATGCGCAGCCGCTGCAGCTCCTCGACCGGCGTCGCCTGGACGAAGTAGTCGTAGAAGCCCTCCGTGCCGGAGACATATCCCCGATAGAGCGAGTAGGCGCGGGCGGAGATCTTCTCCATCGCTTCGCGCCAGCGGGCCTCGACGGGGGAGGAGTGGGGCGCGGCATGCTCGCGGCGATGACTGCGGCCGTTGTCAGCTCCAGGCTCCGCTGCGCGATCTCCGCCAGACTGTACTTCGAGGAGATGACCTCCCCCTGCTCGGTGATCTTGATGCGGGAGGCGACCGTTCCGGGCGGCTGCGCGAGAATCGCTTCGTGGCTCGGGCCCCCTCCCCGCCCGACCGTTCCGCCCCGCCCGTGGAAGAGCCGAAGCTCGATGCCATGGCGCTGGGCCACCTCCCAGAGCTGCTCCTGTGCCTTGAAGAGCTCCCAGCTCGACGTCAAAATCCCCCCGTCCTTGCTGCTGTCGGAATAGCCGATCATGACCTCCTGCAGGTCGCCCTGGGCGCTCAGCAACCGACGGTAGAGCGGATTGGCGAAGAGTCTGTCCATGACGGCGGGAGCCGTGCGCAGGTCCTCGATCGTCTCGAAGAGCGGGCAGATTCCGAGCCGCGAGCGGCGCGGCGAGAGGCGGTCGGTCACGCGTCCGTCAAATTCGATCAGCCCCGCCTGCTTGGCCAGCACCAGCACGGCGAGCAGATCGCTCGCCTCGTGCGTCATACTGACGATGTAGGTGCGGATGGCGAGGGGCGTGATCTCGTCGAGGATTCGACGGGTCACCCGCAGCACATTGAGCGTCTCGGTCGTTTCGGGGCTGAGCTGCGCTTCCGGCGCGACCAGTGGCCGCGGGGTCTCCAGCTCCTCGGAGAGCCACGCGACGCGCTCCGCTTCGCTCATGGCGTTGTAGCCCGGCTCGACGCCCAGTTGTCGGGTGATCTCGTCGAGCGCCGCGGCGTGGCGCTGGCTGTGTTGCCGCAGGTCGAGGGTGGCGAGGTGCAGGTCGAAGGTCCGCACCTGCCGCATGAGGCGGGTCACCAGTTGCGCGGCCGCTTCGGCCCTCGCGGTGAGGAGGCTCTCGCGGATCAGGCGAAGGTCGCTCCAGAGCTCCTCTCCGGTTCGGTAGATCGGTTGTGGAAGCGAGCGCTGCCCCGTCTGGCGCAGCGCCGCCATGATCGGGAGGGCCGGCCGAATCGAGAGGAGCGTGTCGGGGCGCTCGATCAGCAGCGCCGCGGCCAGCTCGCGATTCCGTTCGCGCGTGTTCTGGATTCGCTCCTGGATGTAGAGCAGCTTCTGCCGATAGGGCTCTTCGGGATAGCGTTTGGTGAGCTCCCGGGCCGTCGCCGGCATCTCCCGCGCGTCGCGTTGCAGCGATTGTCGCAGCGCCTCCGACGGTGGAGCAAACCGCTCCGATTCACTCAACCGGCGGGCGAGGTCGACGACACTCTCGTGGTACCGGTCGAGAACCAGCGCCTGCTGCTGTCGCACCGTCTCCCACGTCACCTCCGGCGTGACGAACGGATTGCCATCCCGGTCGCCGCCCACCCAGGATCCAAAACGGAGCGGCGTCAACTCCTCTCGCGGGCGAACACCGGGAAACTTGTCGGCCAACTGCCGATCCAGCTCTTCGAGCAGCGTCGGGACCGCCTCGAAGAGGGTCAGTCGAAAGTAGTAGAGCGTGTTGTGGAGTTCGTCGAGAACGGTCGGCTGAGTGTGGCGCACCTCATCCGTCTGCCAGATCGACTCGATCTCCGCGGCGAGCCGCCGGTGGAGCTGCTCCCGACGGCGCGGCGGCAGGGTCTCGTTGTCGAGCGAGGTCAGCAGGTCGGCGATCCGCTGGTGCTTTTCCAGCAGGACCTGGCGCGCCGCCTCCGTTGGATGGGCCGTCATGACCGGGACAATCTCCAGCCGATCGATCACCGTCTGCAGGGTCTCCTGCACGGCGGCGGGGGGGAGCCCCTCCAACTCCACGCGGAGCCGCTGGAGCCCTTCGGCGAGGGACCCGCGCTGCGGACGGTCCGGTGTGCGAAGTTCGTAGTCGCGCTTCCGACGGATCCGGTGGTGCTGCTCGGCGATGTTGACCAGCTGGAAGAAGGTCGAGAAGGCGCGGATCACTCCGATCGCTTCATCGAGACTCAATCCGTGCAGGAGCCGCTTGAGCTGCTGATCCGTCCGCGTCGATGGCGCCGACCGCAACTCTTTGCAGAGGCCGCGCACCTTCTCCTCGATCTCGAAGAGCCGCTCCCCAC
>JBEIJP010000654.1:0-2301 GCA_040380245.1 Acidobacteriota bacterium
ACTGGCGACCGAGGCTGGATCAAAGACGTTGATCGAACCAAAATTGCCACTGATCATCGCCGGCGTCGGGACGGTCGTCGTTGCCGTCCGGGCTCGCTTGTCGCGCGTCCCCTGATAACTGGCGAAGAAGAAGGTCCGATTGCGCAGAATGGGCCCGCCGATTGTCCCCCCGAACTGGTTGTAACGCAACGGCGGACGCTTCAATCGCGCGCGGTTGGCGAACCAGTCATTGGCGTCCAGTTTGTCGTTCCGGAAGAACTCGAAGGCCGACCCGTGAAACTCGTTGGTCCCGGACTTGATCGCCAGGCTGATGATCCCACCCGCCGAGCGCCCATACTCCGCCGAGTAGTTGGCGCTCTCGACCTTGAACTCCTGAATCGCGTCGACGGAGGGGCGCAACGCCTGCGTCGAGTTGGTATCGACTCCCAGAATGTAGTTGTTGTTGTCCACCCCATCGATCAGGTAGGTGTTCTGGAACGACCGGTTGCCGTTGAGGCTGACGCCATCGGTGGCCCGCGAACCTTGATTCGGCGTCGCGCCTGGCATGAGGGCGACCAGCTGCGAGTAGTTCCGCCCGTTGAGCGGCAGGGTGACGATCGCCTTGTTCTCGACCACCTGGCCGACCGAGGTCGTCTCCCGCTCCAGGACTGGCCCGGAGCTGGTGATCGTCACCGTCTCGGTCACCGCTCCCGTCTCGAGCGAGACATCGAAGCGGGCCACCTGCTCCAGGTTGAGGACGATGTCGGTCCGCACCGTCGGCTTGAAGCCCTCCTTCCGGACGACCAGCCGGTACTCGCCCGGCGGCAGCAACGGCAGGGTATAGTTGCCCTCGCTGTTTGAAACGGACTCCCGGATGAGCCCCGTCCGCTGATTGGTGATCGTCACCTGGGCCGCCGGCAGGACCGCACCCGCGGCATCGGTGATCCGCCCTGTCACTTGAGCGGTCTGTCCATAGATCGTTCCTCCCAGACCTGCCAACAGCAGGAAGAAGAGAAGGGAGACACACGCTGTACGTCGGTGCTTCATGGGGAACTGACTCCTGTGCCAAATAGAGAAGAATCAAGGCGAGCCAACCAGCGATGCAGAAAGGAGGGCCGTGCCTGACAGATAGGTCAATCGATTTCCAAACGGTCGAGCATCCATTCGATCGTCGCCAGCTCGACGAGGAGCCCCTCGGCGACGCTCTGAAAGACGGCAGGGTCGGTGACGACCAGCAGGCGATCGGTCAGACGACTCGACCGCGCAAAGGCGTTGAAGAGGCGGGAGATCTGTTCTCGCCGCGAACCGTCCGCCACCGGCGGGACCAGTGGCCCTCCACGAGCGCTCTCCGGCAATGGCCCCAGGATCGGCTGGAGCCGGCCTGTCAGACTGCGCCACCGCTGCCGCAGGCGGAAGAGGAGGTTGCGCTCCATCTCCTCCAGGCGACGTCGCGCCGCTGGATCGATGGCGCCCCCCATCAACGGCAGGGTCAGCTCGTCCCGATAGTTCTCATCAAGGCGAAAGAGAGCGCGTGCCTCAGCCAGGGCCCCCGAGGCGTCCGCCTCGATCGCGGTGAACGACTGGGCAACCCATCGCGCGGCGTGTGCTGGGTCGGCCTCCCGTCCGCCTCCTCCCGCGCGGAGCAGGTCGGTCAACCGCTGCTGCAGGACCGGGGGGCGTGGCGTGTCGCGGTTGTCGCTGCCGGCGACGAGAATCTCCTGCTCCGCCGAGGCGACGTCGGAGTCGCCCGGTGAGGTCGACGGCGCGCGCGGAGCCACTTTCGAGAGAGAGGCGAGCGCCTCCTCCAATGTGCGGATCTCGGCCTGCACCAGCGGGAGGCCACGCAGGGCATCGATCAATTCATCGCGCCGGAGACTGCTCTGCACAACCCCTGTCACCAGAATCTGCCGCTCTGTTCGTGAGATCTCGATCTGCTCACCGAGGTCGGCACGCACCTGGTGGAGCGCAAACAGCGCCGTCACTTCGGCACTCCACAACGCTCCCAGACTCGGCAGCAATGCCTTTTCGCCCGTGCCTTCGCTCTTCTCCCCGACCTCCCTCGCCTCATCCAGCGCCGGAGCCAGAGCGGGAGGGATCCCCTCGGTAAAGACCGTCAGCGCTTCGAGCGGGACCAACTCGTACGCCAGCTCCCGAATGGCGAAGACCGTCGCAGCATCGGGCGTTCCGACGCTGAGCGAGAGGGCGACCGGGTGCCAGTCCTGACGCCTGACCAGCAGCGACGCCTGCCAGATCCCGTTGGGAATCGAAGTCGAGACGGTCGAGGTGGTGAGCCGGATCCGCTCCGCCATCCCCTCCCCCTCG
>JBEIJP010000655.1:0-2301 GCA_040380245.1 Acidobacteriota bacterium
GGGGGGCTGGCAGATCAACGGCATCAACATCTTCCAGACGGGTCTGCCCTTTACGCCGACCGCGAACACCGCGACGGTCAACACCGGGACGGGCAGCCGGCCGGATCGGATTGGCAGTGGTAAGCTCGACAATCCGACGGTCGACCGCTGGTTCGATACCTCGGCCTTCCGGACCCCGGGTCAGTTTATGTTCGGCAATTCCGGACGCAACATTCTCTACGGTCCGGGCAGAGTCAATATGGACTTCTCGGTCTTCAAGGAGTTTCAGATTGTCGAGGGGCTCAAGCTTCAGTTTCGGACTGAGTTCTTCAATGTCTTCAACCATACCCAGTTCGATCTGCCCAACGCGGCGATCGGAGCGGGCAATGCCGGGACGATCACGGGCATCGTCGGCACTCCGCGCCAGATTCAGTTTGGTCTGAAGCTGGTCTTTTAGTCACGGGTCTTTCGGCCACGCCGTGGGCTCCATTCCGGGCCCACGGTGTGGTCGTGGGGCGGTGACGGTCGAGGCGCAGAGGAAAAAAGCTATGATCAGAAGTCGGGTGAAGATCGTTGCGCTGCTCGGCGGTCTGGCGCTTCTTTCGCTCGCGGTCATACCGCGGGCGGGGGCACGTCAGTCCGTCGATTCGATCAGACCGGAGCACAGGAGTTTCTGGTCTTTTCAGCCGATCGGTGATCCTCCCGTTCCAGCGGTGCGCGGCGAGGTGGCCAGTCCGATCGACGCTTTCCTGCTGGCCCGGCTGGAGGCGGCGGGTCTGACCTACCGCGTCGAGGCCGACCGGCGGACGCTGCTGCGCCGGGCGAGCTACGATCTGACCGGACTCCCCCCATCATCTGCCGAGACGGAGGCCTTTCTCGCCGACCGTGCGCCAAACGCCTTTGAGAAGGTGGTCGATCGCCTGCTCGCCAGTCCGCATTATGGAGAACGGTGGGGACGCCACTGGCTCGACCTGGCGCGCTACTCGGACACGGTCGGGATGGTTGACGCGGGTCGCAATCTGCAGGCCTGGTTTCCTTACGCCTACACGTACCGCGATTGGGTAGTGCGGGCCTTCAACGAGGATCTGCCCTACGATCGGTTCCTCCTGCAGCAGCTGGCGGCGGATCGTCTGCCGGGCAACGATCCGGGCAATCTGGCGGCGCTCGGATTCCTGGCGCTCTCCCGGGGGGGACTTGGGGTGACGCGGGAAGAGAAGCTCGACGACAAGATCGATGTCGTCTCGCGTGGGCTGCTGGGCTTGACCGTCAGCTGCGCCCGCTGCCACAACCACAAGTTCGATCCGATTCCGACGCGGGACTACTATGCCCTCTTCACGGTCTTCGCCAATTCCCGCGAGCCGGAGGAGTTGCCGCTGCTCAACCCAACAGCGGCGGCCGACGATCACCATACCCGCGAACTGACGGCGGAGCGCCAACGCGTCGCCGAGGAGGTCGCCAAACTGCGTCAGAGCCGTTTTCCGGCGCTGAAGGCGCTCTACCGGACGGCGCCGGAGATTTCGCGGCTGCTCGTCGGCGTCGCCGAGTCGCGCGAGATGAAGACGGAGAGTGAGCGGCAGAAGTTTGCCCGCGAGAAGGATCTCAACGCCTTCCTGCTCGAGCGCTGGCGGGTCGCGGTGAGTCAGGGAGACGTCTGGACGGTCTGGCGGGCGCTTGCCGCCATCCCGGCGGAGAAGTTCACGGCCGAGACCGCTGCCGCGGCGATCTCTGGGCTGGTAGAGACCGGCAATCCCCTGGTTGGTGAGGCCTTCCGGACGCCCCCGGCGACGCTGCGCGAGGCGGCAGAGATCTACGGACGGCTGCTTGCCGCCGCCGACAAGGCCGAGCCCTGCGCCGATCCGCACGAAGAGGCCCTGCGCCTCGCTCTGCAGGGGGAGGGGGCCCCGACCAATGTCGACTTTGCCGATTACGAGAAGATCATGCTCTCGACCGATCGGCAGAACGAGGGTGGAAAGAGGCGGCGACTGGAGATCATGCCGCTCCTCCACGCCTATGACGGCGCGCCGCCGCGGGCCCAGAGCCTCGAAGATCTGCCGGAACGGCAACCGGGCCACATTCTCGTGCGCGGCAATCCCAACAACCGGGGGCCGGAGGTCACGCCGCGTTTTCTCGGGATCCTCGCCGGCGAAGCGGCGCCGCCCTTTGCCGACGGGAGCGGACGGCTCGATCTCGCCCGGGCGATCGCCGATCCAAAGAATCCGCTGACCGCCCGCGTCATCGTCAACCGCGTCTGGCAGCACCATTTTGGGAGCGGGATCGTGCGAACCCCGAGCGATTTCGGGACACGAGGCGAGCCGCCGACCC
>JBEIJP010000656.1:0-2296 GCA_040380245.1 Acidobacteriota bacterium
CGCGCGGCCAACCCGACCGCGCGCGAAGAGCCGTCGAGAAGGGGCTAGAGGTCGGTCAAGTCGAGGTCGAAGTCGTCGCCCGCCTCCTGGCGGCCGGTCGCCCCTGTCCGCACCGCCGGCAGCACGCGAAGGGGAGCGCCATCGGTGCCGGAAGAACGCAGCGGGTCGGTCTCACGGATCGAGCCGGTCTGGTCGCGCTCTCCATCTTCTTCCCCCGGGCTCCCTGGCGGCAGGGAGTCGAATCGAAGCAGATCGGGCCGGTGGAAGTGGCCCGTCACATCGAGGGTCAGGCTCTCTTCCCGAATCCGATCGAGATGGAGCCGCGCCAGCAGGATCACCTCGGAACCGAAGGTCGGGCCTGCGACATAGAGACCGTCCGGGCCGATCACTGCGCTGCCCCCCTGGAGAATCACCTCGTCTTCCCCGGCACCCACCGTCTCCGCCGCGCGCTCCAGCTCCAGGGGGAGATCCCGGGAGCGCATAATCGACCCGGCCGCCAGGACGAAGCACCTCCCCTCGAAGGCGTAATGGCGACTGGCAATCTGGTGCATCTCCCGTACCGCCGGCCACAGGGCCACGTGGAGGTCCTCGCCGGCCTCGTGGAGCGTGTGGCGCACCAACGGCATCCAGTGCTCCCAACAGATCAGGCTGCCCAGCCGTCCCACCGGCGTCTCCACCACCCGCAGACCGCGTCCATCCCCATAGCCCCAGATCAGCCGCTCGCTGTAGGTCGGCACCAGCTTGCGGTGGTGGTTGAGCAGCGTTCCTTCCGGCCCGATGGTCAGGACCGAGTTGTAGATGGTTCCCCGGCCAGCCCCTTCGTCAATCCGCTCGTGAACCCCGATCACCAGCGTCACGTGATGGCGACGCGCCGTCTCCGCCAGCACCTGCGTTACCCGCCCCGGCACCGCGACGCTGTTCTCCATCAACCGCGCGTAGAGCCGCTTCATTGGCGGATGGTCCCAGAGGGCGACATCGCGGCAGAGATCGAGCCAGGCGGGATATCCCGGCAACCAGGACTCAGGAAAGACGACCAGCTGCGCCCGGCGACGGGCCGCCTCTCCAATCAATTCGACGGCTCGCGCCAGACTCCTCTCCAGATCGAGGTGGATCGGCGCCGCTTGCACAATCGCGACGATGGCTGTCGATGAAGACATCCGGCCTCTCCTTTTCCTGCCGATTTTGCTGCCAATTTCACTCGGAATACGGCAACCAGCCCGCCTCCGCGCTCGCGCCCAGGACAGATCTGGCGGACGGGCGCCCAGTGGAAACTCTGTAGAAGTACCACCCAGTCCTGGCTTTGGCAAGAAGATAACACGCGGCCGCCCTCTCCCGGGGGATCTCCGCCCCCAGCCGCTCGTCTTGCGCTGATGCTGGTACTGCCTCTTCGAAGACGCTCGCGCCCTTCCCCGGAACCATTTTTTCTGACGGAAGCGGTCCACGGAATCTGAAGAGGAGCGGAGCTCCTGCATCGACCTTCCGCTCTCCAAAAATCTGAATTTTATCCATTTCTTTGGTCAAGAAAGAGAGCCGGATCGATCGTCAGCCCGCCGCATTCATGCCCAAAGTTCCCGCGCCGGCGGCGTCGTGCTACTCCCATTTCGATAAAGATGCGGCAAAAGCCCACTTTCTCTGCCGGGAACGATCGGGAATCGAGGAATGGAACCTCGCATCACGAGATTTATGATCGACGGCATAAAGATTGCTTCCTTACGCGTGTTTACATAGAATGCACCCATTCTGAAAGCGATCAGAGCATATTTTGCCTTTATACAATCTGTCCATCCCCGGTGGGTGTACGGGCAGAGACAGCAGGAAATGGGGATCTGATGAGCGAGGACGAGGCGCCGGCTTCGCTCGGGGACGATCGAGGCGATCAGGCTGGCCAAGGCAACTCTTTCCCGTCTGACCATCCGACAGGATCTCCAACTGATGGCGCCGCATCCACAACAAGCATCTGTAAGCGTCTTGTCCCATTTCAAGCCGAAGTGACTGGCAGCGGGAGATCCCGCTGAGAGTCTGCTGTTGTCATGGCGCCCCTTCCACCCACCGCGCCTGAGGGCGGATCGAGAAGAGAGAGCGGGGACAACGCCAGGATCGAGCGGAGAGAACGCTCTCCTGATCAGCCGTTACCGGTCAAACGGAGCGCGGTGAGATCGGCAGAGGGGCTTCCGAAAGTCTTGCTTCGCGTCTTGCCATACGTTCTTTTCTATATCTTACTTTTGTTTGATTGTAGGAGGTCGGTCGCACCGACACTGCCGGCCACCCATTGGGGATGGTCGGGATACCGCGGGAG
>JBEIJP010000657.1:0-2283 GCA_040380245.1 Acidobacteriota bacterium
CCCGCACGCCGCCATGATGGCGAAGGTGCCGATGATGGAGACCGGGATGGCCAGCACGGGGATCAGGGTGGTCCGCCACTCGCGGAAGAAGGCGAACACCACGAGCACGACCAGCCCGAAGGCGATGAAAATGGTCTCGGTGACCTCCAGCAGGGAGCGCCGGACATACGAGGTGTTGTCGTAGGCCACCTCGAGCTGGATGTCCGCGGGCAGTTCCTTGCGGATGCGGTCGATGCGCGCCCTCAGAGCGTCCACGATCTCGATCTGGTTGGCGCCGGGCTGCGGTCGGAAATAGAGGCCGGCGATCGGGCGGCCGTCGGACTTGAGGGCACCTCGCTCGTTCTGCGGGCCCAGCTCGGCATAGCCCACGTCGCCGAAGCGCACGATGGAGTCTCCGTCGCCGCGGAGGATCATGGCGTCGAAGTCTGCCGGCGTGTTGAGTCGTCCGAGTGTCTTGATCGGCAGCTCCATCGACTCGCCCTCCACGCGGCCGGATGGCAGCTCCACGTTCTCGCGGGCGAGCGCCCGGCGGACCTCCGAGGGTGTGAGGCCGTGGCCGGCCAGCTTCTCGGCGTCCATCCACAGGCGCATTGCATAGCGTTTCTCGGCGGGCTGGTCCACCTGGGCGATCCCAGGGACGGTCTGCAGGCGCTCGCGAAGCGTGTCCGCGAATCCGGAGAGCTCGAGCTGGCTGCGCAGCTCGCTACGGATGGCGATCCCCAGCAGGGGCGAGGAGTCGGCATTGGCCTTGTTCAGGATGGGCGGGTTGGAGTCCGGCGGGAGGTTCCGCGCGGCGCGGCTGAGTTGGTCCCGGACATCGCTGGCGGCGGTGTCGAGATCGGTGTCGAGCGTGAACTCCACGGTGATCTGGCTCACGCCTTCCCGGCTCGTGGAGGTCAGATTGCGGATCCCGGAAACGGCGTTGACCGCCTCCTCGATCGGCTCGGTGATCTGTGCCTGCACGACCTCCGACGAGGCGCCGGGATAGCTGGTGACGATGGTGATCGTCCGGGGATCCACCGCCGGATATTCGCGAACACCCATCTTCGCGAGAGACAGCCCCCCGGCGAGGGTGATCATCAGCGAGATCACCAGCGTCAGCACCGGTCGTCGGATGCTCAGTTCGGCGAGGCTCATGTCGAGGGGGTTTTCTCTCGGGCTGCCGCAGCCGCCTGGGCGGGCTTCGGGGTGGCGGAATTCGGACCTTGGGTCTCCTGCTGCTTCAGGTCGGCCATGATGGGATTCACCGGGAGTCCCTGGCGCATCTGCTGCAGCCCCGAGGTGATGACGAGATCGCCGGGTTGCACGCCGGAAACAATGTGGACGGTCGACTCGGTCCGGGTGCCCGTCTGCACTGCGCGGCGCACAGCGCGCCCGTCGGACACGACGAACACGCTCCGCTCGGTTGGTCCCGGAACTACGGAAACCGAGGGCAGGACGATGGCGTCGGGGAAGGTCTCGAGGGTGACATCGACGCTCACGAAGGATCCGGGCCGGAGCAGCCCGTCGGGGTTGGCGATGACCGCACGGGCCGTGAGCGTGCGGGTTCCGGCATCGAGGCGGGGCTCCACTGCCGAGACCTTACCCTGTCGCCGCGCCCGTCCACCGGCCGAAAATTCCACTACCGTACCCGGGGCGATCCGCTCGGCGAAGCGCTCGGGCACAGAGAAGTCCAGCTTGAGGCGGTCGACTGCCTGGAGGGTGGCCATCCGGGCGTTGGCATTGACGAAGGCACCCTCGCTGATGAACCGCAGTCCCACCACGCCGTCGAAGGGGGCGCGGATTTCGGTCTTGGCGATCTGCGCCCGGATGACGCCCACCTCGGCCTCCTGGACCGCCATCTCGTTGATCGCCGAGTCGTAGTCCTCTTGGTTGGCGACGCCGTCTCGGAACAGCCGTTCGATCCGGCTGCGCCGCTGGACGGCCAGATTCAGCCGGCTCGAGGCGCGGACCAGCATCGCCTGGAGGTCGTCGTCGGTGAGCTTGATCAGCAGGTCCCCCTTCTTGACCCGGGAACCCTCGGTGAAGTTGATGGAACGCAGGCGCCCGCCGGTTTCCGCCTGCAGCTCCACGCCCTCCTCCGCGCGGAGCGTCCCGGTCGCTGAGATGTGCTCTGTGAAGGGGGCAGGCACTGCCCGAACCGCTGAGACATTCAGGGGTTGTTGCTGTTTCGCCCCGCCCCCCCGTCCGGTTGCATCGGCCGTGGTCTTGGATGCTGCCGGTGTCGCCCCGGCGGTGTCGCCCCTCTGCGGCCTTCCCGTGCGGGCTCTCTGCACCCCCCAG
>JBEIJP010000658.1:0-2280 GCA_040380245.1 Acidobacteriota bacterium
AAGGTGATCACCTCGTCGGTGATGCCTCTCAACTCGACCCGCTCAGTGGTCTGAAAGAGAACCGTCGCGGACGCGACCTTGTAGGTCCCTTCCTTCGTCTCGACCCGTGGCTCGATCTCGGCCGCTGTCAACGCCAGATTGCTCATGCGATGCGCTCTCCTTACCTCTTGGACTCTTGTTCTCTTCGTCCCCTCCTCTTTTTCAGTCGAATCGACCAACGGGCAAGGGGACTTCTCCAGTCCAGCCCGGGTTCTTGAAAGGGGTGTTCAAAATCTAGCCAGCCCATCATCGATTGTCAACAAACGGACCAAAAGAGAGCCCCGGGTGCAGGCCAGAGCGGGTCCGAAAGGGGATTGCCAGAGAGAGCCAATCAGGGCGCTGGCTGGCGGGCCCACCTCACGCCAGGATTCCACTGCGGGGGAGCCTCGTCACGGGCGACACGGAGTCCAACCGCGAAAGCGAAGCGCACCTGCGGGACCAGACCGCTCACATCCCACTGGCGGCGCGTCTGGGGCGACTCGGCACCTCGCGGGGCGCCGGCTGGACGGGATGGGTCGAGGCTGGACTGTCCGGCCCGGAGGCTGATCGACGGAATCCCCCGCTTGACAAAGGGGAAATGGTCGGAGCGGAAGAAGCGCCCCTGCTCCGGGCTCTCATCGGGGGAGATCGTCAGGTTGACCTCGCGCGCCACCGTGGCGACGAGGGGACCGAAGGTCGATTGATCGGCTCCGAGGGGAACGAGATCGACAGTCGACCCCACCAGATTGAGCGAATCGAGGTTGAGGCAGGCAATCGTATCTTCCAACGGGAGGAGCGGTGATCGCAGATAGGACTCGGCTCCCAGCAATCCCTGCTCCTCGGCGGTCGTCACCAGAAAGAGGATGGAACGTTTCGGGCGAACGGGGAGGGCGACATACGCACGGGCGAGGGCGATCAGGCTGGCGACTCCGCTGGCATGGTCGATCGCGCCGAGATCGGGTTGATCTGCGGGCAGCGCGGAACGGACTCCACGGTGATCCCAATGGGCCGTGTAGACCACGACCTGCCTGCGAAGCGCCGGATCGCTCCCTCGCCAGAACGCGGCGACATTGGGAGCCGATACAGGACGAACCTGGGCCTGGAGGGTGGTCGCCAGCCGCCCATTGAGGGGAACAGGTTGGAACCCCTGCTGGCTGGCCATCCGCTGCAACCGGTCCAGGTCCGCTCCAGCGAGGCGAAGAAGCCGACGGGCGGGCTCTTCCGCGACCCAGGCCTTGAGCCGCAGACCTGCCTCCGGCTGGGTCGTCGCGAGGGAGAACTGCTCCTTCATCCAGCTGTCGCGAAGAGCCTCCCACCCGCCCCCGGTCGAGGCGCCGGTGTGGATCAGCACGACGCCAGCCGCGCCACGCCGTTGTGCCTCTTCGAACTTGTAGTTCACACGACCATAGTAGGCCCGGGCCGTTCTTTCTAAAAGCGTCGGCTCTGTGGCGGTGGGGGGTGGTTCATCGGCCAGCATGACGAGAATCTTGCCCTGCGGGTCGACCCCCTGGTAATCGTCCCAGCCCTGCTCCGGGGCGTGAATCCCGTGACCAACAAAGAGGAGATCCCCTGTCACCGGAATGGTGGACTGTGGAAGGTCGCTTGTCGCCACAAAGTCCCGCCCGAAGACCAGATCGAGCGACTCTCCATTCCCCCCTTGGAAGAGAAGGAGGCTGGCGGAATCGGTCGTCTTGCCGAGCAGCTCCACGGGTTGAAGGAACGATCCCCCCGCAGAAGCGGGCTCAAGGCCAAGCGCCTCAAACTGCGCCGCGATGTAGCGGGCCGCGAGGAGCCCTCCACGCGTCCCGACTCCTCCCCGCTCCAACAGATCATCGGAGAGGTAGCGGAGGTGGGCCCGCAACGTCGGCTCGTCGATCTGCTGGCTGGCGATGTCGGCAACGGGTCCCTGAGTGAAGAGGTCCCGGTTCTCGGACATGACTTTGTCGAAGGAAGGACCTGCCGGGACGGGCGTGGTGACTCGACGCACCCGGCGGCGACGGTTGGAACGTGCCGACCGGGCTGGCTTCGCTGACCGCTTTTTGATCCGGGCAGGGGGCCCGGCGACCCGCTTCTTGCGGGTATCCACCTGGGCGACACTTTTCTGCGCATACCCAAAATCGGCCAGCAGGATCACAATCGCGAGAAGTTGAACAAGAATTTTCATAATAGGGGAATAGGGAAATAGGACGAATAGGACCTATAGGTCCTATAGGACGAATCAGTGCGATGTACTGAATATAACTGATGGTACGAATAGAACCA
>JBEIJP010000659.1:0-2280 GCA_040380245.1 Acidobacteriota bacterium
GGGACCTCTCCCTGACCGCCAGTAAGGCCAAGCAGCGTGCGGGATTTGGGCGCCAGGCGCTCGATGTCACCCATATTCCCTACGCCAACTGCTATCGTTGTCCCTATAATCTGACCCCGGAGACGTGCGGCGCATTCGAGTCGAAGGGCCCGCATTGCGCGCGGGTGGTCGAGGAGGTTCTCTTCCGGACGACGGTTCCACCGGAGGAGTGCGCGGCGATTGTCGTCGAGCCGGTGCAGGGCGAGGGCGGCTACCTGGTGCCGCCACCGTCTTTTCTCCAGACGCTGCGGTCGATCGCGGATCGCTACGGCGTTCTGGTCATCGCCGATGAGGTCCAGTGTGGGATGGGGCGGACCGGCAGGATGTATGCCTCGGAGCACTTCGATTTCGTCCCGGATCTGCTCGCCTCCGCCAAAGGGATCGCCTCTGGTATGCCGTTAAGCGTGACGATTGCCCGGGCCGATCTGATGAATTGGACCCCGGGCGCACATGCCTCGACCTTCGGAGGGAACCCGGTGGCGATTGCCGCCGCCCTCGCTACCATTGAACTCCTGGAAGGAGGGCTCGTCGCCCGGGCGGCGGAGTTGGGAGATCGCCTGCTTGACGGGTTGCGCGAACTGCAGCGGAAGCATGCCCTCATCGGCGATGTGCGCGGCAAGGGATTGATGCTGGCCATGGAACTGGTCAAGGATCGGCAGACCAAGGAGCCCGCCGTGGACGAGAGGGATCGCTTCGAACTCGAGTGTTATCGTCGCGGGCTGCTGGTCATCGCCTGTGGGGTGAGCACCATTCGGCTCTCGCCCCCGCTGGTGATCGACGAGGAGCAGTGCGACTTCGCCCTGGAGACCTTCGACCAGGTCCTGGAGTCACTCCACCATTGAGGTGAGAGGGGGGAAAGGGCCTCAGCCTTTTCGGCCCTTTCCCCTTCTGTTTCCGTTGTTCGAGGCGCCGCTTCCCGGGGGGCGACCTCGCCGTCGTGGACTGGGCTGCTCCGCCGCCTTCCGGCGAGTGCCCCGGGTGGTCGGTGTCGGGACCTGTTTGGTCGAGCGCTTCCTGGCTACCGGCGGTGCAGGGGCAGGCTCCGTTTTGCGTGGGCGCCCTGGCCGCCGCCTGGCGGGAACCACTGCTTCTACGGCTGCTTCTGCGGCCACGGGGAGGGCTGGGAGTGGTTCCTTGGCGCCAATCGGCAGCAAGGCCTCGGCAAAGACCTGCTGGACGTGATCGACGAAGACAAACTCCATCTCTTTCTGGGGCTCCTCGGGGATCTCCTCCCAGTCCTTCCGGTTTTGCGCCGGGAGGATGACCTTGCGAATCTTGGCCCGGTGTGCCGCCAGCACCTTCTCCTTGACCCCACCGATGGCCAGCACTTCGCCGCGAAGCGTAATCTCGCCCGTCATGGCGACTGTGTTGCGTACGGGGCGGTTGGAGAGGGCCGAGATGAGGGCCGTCGCCATGGTGATGCCGGCGGAGGGGCCGTCCTTCGGGATCGCTCCTTCCGGAATGTGGATGTGCAGATCGGTTCGGGTGAGCATCTCCTCATCGATGCCGAGTTCCGTGGCGTGGGCTTTGGCATAGGAGAAGGCCGCGAGCGCCGACTCGCGCATAACGTCTCCCAGCTGACCCGTCAGCTGGAGTTGCCCTTTCCCCTTCATCGTGATCACTTCGATGAAGAGGATATCGCCGCCGGTCGCGGTGACCGCCAGGCCCGTCGCCACTCCGACCTCATCCCGGTGGAGCATTCCCTCCGGTTCAATCCGGGCTACGCCCAGGAATTGCCGCAGGTTCTCGGGAGTCACCGTCACCAGCGCCGTCTCCCCCTCTGCTACCCGGCGCGCGACTTTCCGACAGATCGTCGCCATCTCCCGTTCGAGCTGCCGCAGCCCTGACTCGCGGGTGTAGCGCACGATGGTGTCGCTGATCGCCTCGTCGGTAATGACGAGGTTCTTCTCCGCGATCCCATTCTCGTCGAGCTGTTTGGGCAGCAGGTGGCGGCGCGTGATCTTGCGCTTCTCCTCCTCGGTGTAGCCGGCCAGACGCACCACTTCCATCCGGTCGCGCAAGGCAGGCTGGATCGTCTCCAGCACATTGGCGGTCGTCATGAACATGACGTTCGAGAGGTCGAAGGGCGTGCCGAGGTAGTTGTCCCGGAAAGAGTTGTTCTGCTCCGGATCGAGCACCTCGAGGAGGGCAGAGGATGGATCCCCCCGAAAATCAGAGCTGACCTTGTCGATCTCGTCGAGCATGATCAGCGGGTTGTTGGTTCCGGCCTGCTGAATCGAC
>JBEIJP010000660.1:0-2279 GCA_040380245.1 Acidobacteriota bacterium
CACTGCGCGTTGATGGCGCAGATCAGTGTCGGGCGTCCCGTCTGCTCGACCACCTTGGAGCAGGCGATCCCCACCACTCCGCGATGAAAGCCGTCCGTCTCCTGCCCTTCGAGCAGCAGAATTCTGTCGAGCGACTCGTCCCGCAATCGCTGCGTCACCCGTTCGAGCAGCTGCTGCTGGATCGCCTGGCGCTCGGCGTTCAGCTCGTCCAGTTGTTGGGCCAGGGCTTGCGCCTCCTCCTCCGTGCGCGCCTCGAAGAGCGCGAGCACCGAGTTGGCGTGGGCGATTCGGCCGGCCGCGTTGATCCGGGGCCCGATCTTGAAGCCGATGTCATAGGTGGTCACCGGATCCCCCACCCGCGAGATGTCGAAGAGAGCACGCAGACCGGGGTTGTGACTCCTCTCCCGAAGGCCCCGCAACCCCTGCGCGACGATGGCCCGGTTCTCTTCTTCCCCCAGGTCGACCAGGTCGGCGATCGTGCCGATCGTCGCCAGCTTGGCCAGCGAAGCAACGATCGCCTCCCCACGAGGGTGGTCACGTAACAGTGCCGATGCCAGCTTGAGGGCCACTCCACAGGCGGCGAGATGCTTGTTTGGGTACCCGACCCCGGAAGCCCCCTTCGGGCAGAGGACGGCATAGGCCGCCTCTGGGATCTCTTCGCCGTCGGGGAGGTGATGGTCGCAGATGATCAAGTCGATCCCCAACTCGCGTGCCCGCTCGGCCTCGACCCGCGACTTGATCCCGATATCGGCGGTCAAAATGACGTCAAACCCATCCTTCGCCGCGCGCTCGACGATCTGGGTCGAGAGTCCGTACCCCTCCGTAAAGCGGTCTGGAATGTAGGCGGAGACCTGCTCTCCAGCGCCCAGCAACCGCAGGGTCTGCGTCAGAATGACGCTGGAAGTCGTTCCATCGACGTCAAAATCGGTAACGATCAAAATCCGATGTTGATCCCGCACCGCCCGGCGCAACCGATCGACCGCCCGCTCCATATCCCGCAGCTGCCATGGATCGTGGAGATGTCCAGGAAAATCGGGCGCCAGGAAGCGCCGTGCCCGTCCGACATCGCTCACCTCACGGTTGAGCAGGCACTGGGCGACCACCTCCGGCTGCCCGATCTCTCTCGCGAAAGAACGGAGCGTCTCCCGTGCGGTCGGATCTCCCTCCTCCGGCGCCGGCAATTGCCAACGCGCTCCTCCGATCCCCCTCGCCACTTCAAGATAGCGGCCTCGTGTCGGCTTTCTCTCTCCGCGCAATTTCATGCTCTGGTCTCCCTCTCGATCCCGTCTGTTCTTGTCATCGTATCCTCCACCCTAGCAGGGTTCGCCATGAGCAGGCAACTGATCGATGTCGCGGAGGCCAGCCTCAATGCGGCACCTGGGATACAACATCTGGACCACCCCTCGTCTTGGCTCGTGGGGTATCGACGCCCAGCGCCTTTGGCTCACACCTCAACGTTTTCCATGGTATATTGCTGTTTTGGTCGGGTGTGAGATCACTCCTGCTTCCTGTCCCTGAGCTGGCAGGAGCAACCGGATCAGAAGGATCCGCATCTCTTCCCGGGAACTTGCTCGGGAACTTCGGCGATTGGCATCTCTCCTCCTCTCGACCTTGGAGACAAACCTTTGTTCTTCTGCGCTGAGACCTTGTCGATATGAAACCTTTGGTCAACCTGGCATCGGAACCTTTCCGAAACCGGCGCCTCTTCTGGGGCGGTATCCTCTTGCTCTTTCTTGTTCCCGCCTATGCCGGTCAGCTCGCGATTCAGGAGAAGGTCGCCCGGGAGAGCCAGTTGGCGATGCTCCAGACCGTCCTCCTCCAGGCGGAGCGAAAAGAGACGGACAGAAAAGCGATTCCCGCTCTGGTTGGTCCGGTCATCTCCTTTGAACAGAACCAGGAGATCTATGCCGCCAGCGAGCTCCTGGCGCGAAAATCCTTCTCCTGGTCCCGCCTGCTCGATGAGATCGAACGGAACCTGCCGACCGGAGTCAGACTCCTCCGGGTCGGTGTCTCAACCATTGTGCCTGCCGAGAAGAATGGCTCGTTTGGAGGCCCGGAGAGCGCGGCGACCCTGACACTGGATGTCATCGGAAAGAGTAACCGGGAGATCACAGAGATGATCAACCGATTCCACGATTCTGGCCGATTCCGCGTCTCGCCGCTGACCCAGAAACCGATCGAGGGTACCGAGGAGATCGAGTTCAGCCTTAAAGTCGACTACTTTCCTTCTCTCTCCCGGGGAAGCGAGAAGGCCACGGCGTCTGCCGCCCCCACTTCCA
>JBEIJP010000661.1:0-2273 GCA_040380245.1 Acidobacteriota bacterium
CACCGAGGAGGGATTCACCGTGATTGCTACAAAAAGAGACGGAGAAGGGAGGATCGTGAACGCGGCATCCGAGATGTCGAAGAAGATGTTGCCCACCGCCTCCACCTTAAGGCGAGCCTCAGGTGTCGCCACGCCAAAAGGAAGAGTCACTGCTTCGTTGCCATCATTCTCCGTCGCCGCGTTCAGGATGATCGGGAATGTCTTGCCACCGTCTGTAGAAAGGGTGATCCGGACCTGGGCACAATTGACGGGCGCAACATTGGTGTTGTTGACATCCCATTGCACCGTCAGAGAAGCCCCGGCGGCCACGCTGATCGCCGTGTTGGGAGAGGTAACCTGGAAGGGTCCGGTATTTCCCGCTACCTTCAGCCGTACGCTATCTTCGGCGACCCCGCCACCACCGGCACGGTTGTCTCGCACAACGACGGCGAAATTGAGATCCCGATCGACCATCGGCAGACTCTCCGCGACCCGAAGACCTCCCACCACTTCGGGGGGGTGATTGGAGTTGTTGAGAATATAGGGGAGACTCGGGAAGAAGCGGCTCGGACTGCGAGACGGGGCATACGAACGAAACAATTGCTCCCGCGTACTGGGACTGTCGTGACCTTCGACATCCGTCTGCTCCCAGACGTAGGTAAGGTGAGGAACGTCAGAAACATCAGGGTCACCACCCTTCGCGCGTAGTTCAAAGGGGGTTCCCATCGGAATGGTGTAGTCCGGTCCGGCATCCACCGTTGGGGGACTGTTCCCTGTTTGAACACTAATGAAACTGTGGGCATTGTTTTGGATATGATTGAAGATTTGCCTCATGCTGCCAATGTGAAATCGAAAGTTGACACCCTCAGCAGAGACGATATTGTCCGATGAACAGAGCCCCGCGTATGACATGATCGTCAGGCCTGATCCGGGCTCGAAGGCTGAGGAGCGACTTCCCTTCCCCTCGCAGTCTCCGATCCTGCTACTAAAGGAATGGGTCGCACCAAACTGATGCCCTAAATCACGTAACAGGGTGAGCAATCCAACCGGGTTCCCAACTGAACCACTGACCGACGTGACACCGAGCCCTTTGAGCGGTCCCCCCACCTGGGTCTGTCCGTTGAAGGTTGAATCATTATTGACAACACCGAGGTAGGCGACTCCGCCGGCCCCTGCAGCGAGAACGTGACCAACATCAAAATTACTGGCGCCAACCGAAGCCATGACCGGACCAAGCTCCTGCGTGATCATCATCTCGTGATCATCATTGGTGAAGGGATCCGTGGTCGCCGAGAAACCTTGCTCAGTCGTATAAATGACCTTTGGCGCGTCGATCAGCTGCAGCCGTATCGTCAACTCCCGCTCATAGATCGCGTTGACTCCGTTGAGCCACGTGACCATTGAGGCAACGGTGCCGAGATTGGTCCCCCCGCCAAGGCTGTTGCTGTACTCCCAGGTTGTGGTGATGGCGATTCGGTAGATTCGCAGGATCTCGCCTGACTGGTAGGAGGTTCCGCTCCAGGGCGCTGTCCGTGCCTGACGCTCGAGGTTGTTTGTCGCCACCTCGAGCGCGTTTGTCGCACCACCACCTGGAGCTGTCCCAGGTGAACTGACATAGCGCGCAGATCGTTCACTTCCTCCTGCCATTTGAGAATGTTGATTCTCTGGAAAAATGGAAACGATCGATTGATCAGCCTGGATGAGAGTGGCGTGGAAACCTTGTGGGGTCAGATCACCGCGCATGGTGACGGATGGGTCATCGATCGATTGG
Organism: Acidobacteriota bacterium; assembly: GCA_040380245.1. Taxonomy (GTDB): domain Bacteria; phylum Acidobacteriota; class Blastocatellia; order RBC074; family RBC074; genus CAIOZW01. The sequence goes on from JBEIJP010000661.1 coordinate 1,751, forward strand.
CCACTGTACGTTTTGATCTCCGGGTAGCGGGCGGCGAGCGGACCATCCATGATCGCCGACTCCTCAATTCGGAAGCGTTGGAACGACCCGTCGGGCATGGGAAGCGGCAATTCGACCCGTCGGTCGTCGATTTCCGGGTAGGCCTCGTCCGGGGCGCCGGCCAGGAGTCTCCGTAGCGCCATAATCTCGAGACGGAGGATCCGTTGCGGTTCCTGACCAGGGGCGGTCAGATTCAAGGCCGGAGATTCATCCTGCCATAACTCCCTCGCACTGGGATCCTGCTCGGTCGCCACGGCGAGTCTGCCAGCTGAGCCAGTCAGCAGCAACAGCAGGGCCATCCACAGGCAGACCCGCTGGCAAAGCCTGCTGGACTTGATCACGTCCGAAAAGAATTTCCCGCTGTTCCCTAACATCTGTCGCCTCCCTGTCAGATTTTTGAAGTAACCGCAATGCCAGGGCAATCGCACTATAAACGCCATTCAATCATAGGTTTACAATAAAAATGGATCGGGCTAAAGTGAGG
>JBEIJP010000662.1:0-2270 GCA_040380245.1 Acidobacteriota bacterium
CTCAACCTTGCGCCAGTAGTACGCCCGATGGTACTCAGCCCTGACCGTCTTCGGCTACGACCGCCAATGGTCTGGGTGCCTCGCCTCGTCGACCGCATCCATCACGATGGCCTTGACCGCGTTCTGCTCGATGGTCGCCCGTGCGGCGATCGCCAGCTCCTCGAGCGTATGGCCGGACTTCCTCGCGGCGAGCTTATGGTGCCGATGAGGACGGCCGCCGGTGTTCTCGGTCAAACAGATCGGGCAGAGCTTCATCGCTTCTTGGCCCACTTGGACTTGTGGTCGTAGATGCCATTCCTTTTCGGAGGGTCGTCGAACTTCCGCTCCTCGGCCTCAGCCTTAGCCGCCTCGGTGGTCTCGAAGACCCCCAGCCACTTCGGGATGACCCGCCCATCGGCACCATGAGCCCAGAGCACATGGCGCACCTTCCCGTCCACCTTGGACGACATGACAGCAAACCGACCGCAACCGGTCAGGAGCCCCCACTTGTCGTCCTCCTTCCACTCGAGCGGCCCCAGTCTGTCGAACCGGATGATGCCCTGGCTCATGGTTGCGCCCACCCCGGCCGCTTGCCGACCTCGCCCTGCGCGTCCTGGTAGTGGACGACCTTGGCGTTGAACATCGACTGGAGCGCCTTGGCGATTTGAAACCCCTCCTCGCCGAGTCCAGCGACCATTCGCTTGGCTAGTGGTTTTTCTGCAACATGTTGCTCCAACGCAACAGGACGCAACGGACTTGTCTTGTATCTCATCATTCCTCCATTCCTAAACCAATGTCCGAAGGTCATGTCCGAATGTCCGTGTCCTTAAGGACACTCGGACATTTTCGGACATAAATGACCCGCCGAATATGTCCGAACCGGACATTTTCGGACATTTTCGGACATCACGCTTCTGCAAGCGAAGACCCCCCTACCGTGGCCTTCAGAAAGGGCGACATGATCAGCTTTTCGACCGCATCGTGGACAGACTGCCTCGCCACCCCGCACTCCCGGCCGACCGCGCGCAGCTCCTCGATGGTCCACACCAGCGGCGTCTCTGACCTCTTCTGGCGCTCCCGTAGGGCCAGCAGGATCGTCCGCTGCGCCTTCCCTTGGGGCGAGTGAGCCACGGCCGGCTTACTCGGCGCGCTCGTCTCCTTCATCACCAGCGACTTGACCTCCTCGCCATACTTGTCGATGCGCCCGAGCTGGACCTCCGCCGCCTCGTACCCAAGCGGGGACAGACTGGCCGTATCCTTAAACCGCTCTCGGCTCACCGCCACCGCCATGGCCTGAGCGTCCGGCCGCTCGACGATGTACTCGGCGTCGGGGTTGGCCATGAGCGCGGACGCGCCCCGTGGCCGCTTGCTGTCCCCGTGGCCCGAGTGCGCCACGAGCAATACCGTGGCCGTGTATCGCTCACGTAGCCCGATGGTGAGCTTCGAGAGGTACTCGGCCACCTCTTGGTTGCTGTTCTCGTCAAGCCCGGCGCTGAACTTGGAGAAGGTATCGACCACGATGAGCGCCGGCCGCACCTGCGCCTGGTCGATGGCCTGCTGGAGCGCCTCCATCTCGGACTCCGCGTTGAGGTTGGCGACGGACTCGAGCGCGAGCATCTGAAGATCGCCCAGGCCGCGGCCCTTGCCGTGCTCTTGCACCCACGCCTCGGCGCGCCTGCCGAGCCCGGCGCCCTCGCCGGAGAGGATCACGACCGGGTTGCCGGCGGACGCGATGCGCATGGCCCAGTCAAGCGCGATGAACGACTTGAACGACGCGCGCGGCCCGGCGAGCACCGCCAGCACGTTGGCCTCGATGACGTTGTGGATGAGCCAGGTCGCCTCGCGCCGCTCCGCGACGATATCGCCGATGGCGCGCAGCGTAAGCCGCCGCCCGGGCGTCGCGGCCGCGCCGATCGACAGGAAGGTCGGCTCCGGCTCCCGCGCGCGCTCCATGCCCCGCGACTCTGGTACGTCGTCGTAGTCGCCGGGCGGCTCGTCCCTGGCCGGCGGCCCGATGCGCACCGCCTCTGGCACCGGCACCCAGCCGCCCGCCTTGGCGGCGCTGAAGAGGCTCCCGAGGGTGACGCCCTTGCCACGGTCCAGGTGGAACGACTGCCAGCGGTACTCCATGTCCGCGCGCCCTGCATACGACGCCGGCAGCACGCCGGTGATGCCGCCGCTCGACCACGCATCCCACAGCTCGAGGCCGTCGTCTGCGCCGCCGCTGGCGTGGTGCAGCGCCATCCCCACCATGAGCCAGGCGTCGTACCCCTCCGGGTCGATGTGCGCGA
>JBEIJP010000663.1:0-2268 GCA_040380245.1 Acidobacteriota bacterium
CAACATCGTGCAGCAGGCAGGCCGCAATCATCGATCCCGCCTCGCCTTGTCCGCTCGCCAACCAGGCAGACTGCAAGGCATGCGCCTCCTCGGTGACCGATTCACCGTAGTCGCGCATTCCCCGTGCCGCAAAGAGGTCGAAGAGTTGCGTCACAATCTGATCTCGCGTCATCGTTCGGGATCCCTCCTCTGATCAAACTCTTGGTGTGCCTCCTCACTCGTACTGCAACGCTTCGACGGGATCGAGTCGCGCCGCTCGCCACGCCGGGTAGAGACCGCCCAGCAGCCCGCTGGCTCCTCCGCCGAGAATGGCATAGGCGATGTAGTCGATCTCCCACGTCAGGGTGAGCCCGATTCCGTGTATCAGAATCAGGCGGATCACGGCCGAGAGCAGCAGTCCCGTGCTGATGCCAAGCACGCAGAGCAGTCCTGTCTCCTGTAAAAAGATGCCGACGATATAGGCTCGCGAGGCCCCCAGGGATTTGAGAATCCCGATCTGGCGGGTTCGCTCGGTCACCGTAGTATACATCGTCAGAGAGATGATCAGCAGGCTGACGACGGAGGCGAGCGCCGTCACCAGGTTGAGGAAGAGGGTCAGGCTCCCGTAGCCCTCGGCGAAGAGCGACGGAAGATCCCGGCTGAAGAGGACTCGCCAGTCTGGCGACAAGGCGAGGATTCGTCGGGCGACCTCCTCCTGTCGACTGGGATCGACCACCCGCACCAGGATCATCGAGCCGTACCCCTCGCGGCCGAGTTCGGACTGGAGGGTGGCGAGGGGGACCATCATCCGCGCTCCCGTCTCCGGCCGGTAGATACCCTGAACCCGGAATGGTCGATCGAAGAGGGTCAGCGCATCGCCCGGGCGCAGTCGATGGTCGCCCGCGTAGCGAACATCGATCAGGACGTAGTCCCCCTCCGTGGGCAACGGGGATCCGTCGATCACCTCGATGCCGGTCGCCGCGGTGTACTCTTCGAACTGAACCCCGTCGAGTTGGCGCAAGCCGAGCCCACTCTCCCCCTTCATCTCCAGGTACTGCCCAATCGCGGTCGCCGCCCGCACTCCCTCGACAGCGCGAATCTGCTCGACCGTTTCGAGCGGCAGGGTCATCGGCAGGGAGGTCAAGGCGATGCCGATCTGATCCCGCCGGCTGACCAGCAGCTCGGCGCCGACGTTGGCGTCGCGCTCCCCTCGCGCCCGCAGCTGTCCACGAATCAGCCCGACTGTCAAGACGACGAGCAGGATTCCCAGCGCGATCCCGGCGATGCTGGCCAGTGTCCGCCCAGGTCTGTGGGCGATCGATGTGACAAGAAGATCCTTCATCCCTCGGCCCTCCTCGCTGGCTCACGGGTCGTGAGGGAAGAGGCGGCGATGGCAAACCGGGTCGACGGGAATTGATCGACCATCCGATCGTAGCTCGCAAAGAACTGCCGGCTGACGCTCTCCCACCCGAACTGCTGCGCCGTCCAGCGCGCCTGCGAGAGCTTCTCCTTCCGCCCCATCTCGTCCCGCAGAATTGTGAGGACACCCTCGGCGAAGGCGGGGCCAGTCGGTTCGCCGAGCCAGCTGTTGCCCTCGTGGGCATAGCTGAGGACGCCGCCCGCCCGCGGCGCCAGAAGGGGCAGGCCCGCCGCCATGGCCTCGAGCGGGGCAATCCCGAAGGGTTCGCGCGGATTGGGATGGACAAAGATGTCGCAGTGCAGGTAGAGGTCGATCAATCGTCTCCGATCCGTCAGATGGCCCAGTTGCACCAGCTTGCCCGGTGCCCGGCGCTCCGCTTCCTCTCCGAGCCACCCCGCGAGGGGGCCGCTGCCCGCCACCAGCAGGCGGTAGTCCTCCAGCCCCTTCCCGGCGAGCGCTTCGAGCAGGTCGGGAAGGAGAGGAATGTTCTTCTCCGGTGAGAGACGTCCCGCGTAGAGCAGCAGGCGGGTGCGGTCCGTTCCCCCTACCTCCTTCCGCAGCGCCTGCCGCGCGGCACTCGATGGGGAAGCGCCAAGGAATTCGCCAATCTCCGCGCCCATCGGCAGCACCTCCACCTGACGCTGATGGTCCGCGATCTCTCGGAAATCGCCCATTTCGCCCGCGTGGACAACGCGCAGTACCGGCTGCTCAAGGCGACGACGCCGGGCAGCTACACCTTTATCCTGGAAGGCACCAAGGAATTGCCGCGGCGGGTGATGCACCCCAAGCGCAAGACCATCGGCCTGCGCGTGCCGGACCATCCGGTGGTGCTGGCGCTGCTCGAGGAACTCGACGAGCCACTGCTGACG
>JBEIJP010000664.1:0-2263 GCA_040380245.1 Acidobacteriota bacterium
CCTCGGGGTCGGATGCTACCAATTTGACTCCTGTCTTCACGCAGCGATCGCTCAACACCACCGCACGGATTCAGGATGGGGTGACGGCGGTCGTGGCTGGGGTCAGCGCCGAGTCGAATGGCAACAGCCGGGCCTCGATCCCGGTGCTGGGGATGATTCCGATCTTGGGTCGGTTCATTACCACGCCACGGCAGGATAGCCGACAGAGCGACGTGATCATTACTGTAACTCCCCACATCATTCGTTCCCAGGGGATCAACAATGAGGATCACCTGGCGAAGTATGCCGGGCATGCCCAGGCTGGACCATCGCCGAGTATCGAGGATGTCGTCTTTCGGGCCCAGCGAATCGAGGAGCAGGAGCGCCGCCTGATTGCGCAACAAGTCCCATCGAGCGCGACCCCATCTGGTACGGCTTCAACCACGCTAGCCAATGGAGTGCCACCCAACACAATGGCGCAGACTGCGACGTCGGCGGGATCGCCGTTGGCTCCGGGAACCGTCCAGGGACGAACCTCTATCCAACCAGTTTCCAATCCGGGAACCGCCGGGCAGGTCCCTCGAGTGATTAACGACGCCACCATCGCACGATCCGGAGTTGTTCCCAATTCTGTCCCCTCACTTGGGCGTCCAGAGGATCCAATTCTTCCCCCACCACCCGTGATGCCTCCCGCTGAGGGAGGACTCGATCGTGCGGGTCAGCCCCCCAATCTATCCTCGCCGGATTCATCGGCAGGCCGTTCTCCCGGATCACCGGGGGGGGGCGGGCGGCCTGTCTCTGCGCCGGAGTCTCCAGTCGCGGGGCCGCTCGTGGCTGCCGGTGAGTCGGCTGTGGCCAGTGGCGGTGGCGGCGGAGCAGAAGAGCAGGAGGTTGACACTCGCCCACCCAACCCGATTCAGCCGGCCGTGCTGCGTTCGATTCGCAAACCGCCTGAATTGGAGCGATTGATCGCGGAGTCCCGAGCGGCTGCGCGTGCGGAAGCGGAACGTCGGCGGGCTCGTGCAAATCAGTCAGACTCCTCCAAGGCGGTGGTGGCCCCGGTACCAGGTCCGGGGGCAGACCAACCCGCGCAGGCTCTTTCCGGTGAGAACACGCCCGGCTCCACCCGCGGCGTGACGCTCAGCATCCGCTCCGCCGCCGCCTCGGTGAAGATCGGTAAGCCTGTCTCGGTGGAGATTCACGGAGAGGGTGTCGCCAGCCTCGGTGTCGCCAACCTTGCCATCCGGTTCGATGCCAAGAGATTTAAAGTGCATTCGGTCGAGCCCGGGGGACTCCTTGAACCTGGTACAGATCTGACACACACCGTTGAACAGGGCATCCTCAAGATCTCATTCCGACCCAAACCCGGCGCGTCTCTCCAACCAACGGGGGAGCTGGTCAAGGTGAAGTGGATTCCGCTGATCGAAGGGAGGTCAGAACTGACGATCCTTCCGTCGGACACACTGCTCCTCGATCGGGCCCAGGAGGTCCTTACCTGGCAAGGAAAGGCGGTCCAGCTCTCAGTGGTTCGCTAGTGCCAGAAGGAGGCACGGGCCCCTGGGGTCGGTCCGGGGTAACGTAGAGAAAGGCTAAGGTGGTCCGATTGCAGAAGAGCGTGGATCTGAAGAAGAGTGGCGCAAGAGGCATCTCTCTCCGAGCTAAGTTCTCTTCTGGCTTCACTCTTCTCGAGTTGATCATCACACTCGCCATCATCTCGATTCTTGCCGCCGGGACAGTCCCTGTCGCGCGGAATCTGATCAGGCGAGAGCGTGAAATGGAGCTGCGACGTGCTCTGCGCGAGATTCGCAAAGCGATCGATGGCTACAAGTTCGCTTGTGAGCAAGGGCAGGTGGGCCCCCTTGATCGCAAGGTCGGGGATGAGTGCTATCCCCCCGAACTGAATGTTCTGGTGGAAGGGATTCACCCTCCCAACCGGGCTGACTCGACCATCCGGTTTCTCCGTCGTATCCCCAAGGATCCATTCTCAGGAAAGGCGGACTGGGGGCAGCGATCCGTTCAAGATGATCCGGATGCCAGCTCGTGGGGGGGCCAGAATGTCTTTGATGTCTACAGCAAGGCCCAGGGGCAGGCCCTCGATGGCAAGACCAATTACAAGGATTGGTGACCTCCGCCGTTTGGTCGGAACCACCGTGCGTCATTAAATGTGGCCAGGGGTAGGGAGATGGGGCGCGAGATCTCCCGGTCTTTAGCCGGTTCTGGACAGGCAGATTGGACATGGGCGAATCATGAAGGGATCTTTGACGATCACGAGTCGTTTTTCGAG
>JBEIJP010000665.1:0-2259 GCA_040380245.1 Acidobacteriota bacterium
GATGTTAATGACCCCTTTGCCACCGCGCGACTGGACACGGTACTGAGACAACTTGGTCTGTTTGCCATAGCCGAGACTCGTCACCGTCAGCATCTGCTCGGCTCCCGTCACCGCGACGACACTGACGACATAGTCGCTCGGGCGGAGCGAGATGCCTCGCACGCCCCGCGCTTGCCGCCCCATATCCCGCACCTCCTCTTCGGGAAAGCAGATCGCCATGCCTTCGTGCGTCGCCAGGAAGATCATCTTCTGACCGTCCGTGATCTCGACGGAGATCAGTTCGTCTCCCTCGTCGACTCCGATGGCGATGATGCCATTCGAGCGAATATTGGCGAATGCCGAAAGCTCCGTCTTCTTGATCACCCCCTGGCGCGTCACCATGACCGCGAATCGCCCCGTCGGAAATTCCCGTACCGGGATGACCGCGGCAATCTTCTCCGTCGCCGGCAGGTTGATCAGATTGACGATCGCCTTGCCCCGTCCCGCGGCGGTGGCATCCGGAATCTCGTGCACCTTCAACTTGTAGACCATTCCCGCGGTGGTAAAGGCCATCAGGTAGCTGTGGGTCGAGGCGATGAAGATGTGGGAGACGACATCCTCCGTCCGGGTGCTCATCCCCTTGCGTCCCGTGCCGCCTCGCCGTTGCGCGCGGTAGGTGCTGGCGGGCGTGCGCTTGACATAGCCGGAATGGGTGAGGGTGATCACCACATCCTCGTCGGCAATCAGGTCCTCGAGTGTCAACTCGACCCCGCTCTCAACGATCTGTGTGCGGCGCTCGTCGCTGTAGTCTTTCTGAACCGCCCGCAACTCGCGCACGATCACCTGACGAAGGACCTTCTCATTGGCCAAAATCTCCTCGAGTTCGGCAATCAGTTTGATCACTTCCTGGTACTCGTCGATGATCTTTTGACGCTCGAGGGCGGCCAATCGCCGCAACTGCATGTCGAGAATCGCCTGCGCCTGGATCTCCGAGAACGCGAACTGCTGGACCAGCCCGGCCTTGGCCTCGTCCGTCGACCGGGATCGCCGGATCAACTTGATGATCTCGTCGATGATGTCGATCGCTTTGATGAGCCCTTCGAGAATGTGCGCCCGGGCGCGCGCCTTGCGAAGGTCATAGAGTGTTCGGTTGCGCACCACCTCGCGCCGAAAGGCGACAAACTCCTGCAGGGTGGCGAGTAACGTCAGGACCTTCGGTTGGCCGTTGACGATCGACAGGTTGATGACTCCAAACGAGACCTGCATCTGGGTCATCTTATACAGCTTGTTGAGGATAATCTGCGGAACCGCGTCCCGCTTCAGCTCGATGACGATCCGCACCTTCTTCTGCGCGGTGCTCTCGCGATCGGTCTCGTCGCGAATCTCGGAGATTCCCTCGACCTTCTTCTCGTTGACCAGATCGGCAATCTGCTCGATCAGCTTCGATTTGTTGACCTGAAAGGGAATCTCGGTAATGACGATCGCGTCGCGTTCCTGCGCTCCACGGCCAACCTTGTCGATCGCCGCCCGCGCTCGAACCTGCATCACCCCACGGCCTGTCTCATACGCCTGGCGAATCCCTTCCCGGCCATAGATGAACCCACCGGGGGGAAAGTCCGGACCGGGAACAAACTTCATCAGATCGGCGGTCGTCGCCCGTGGATTCTGCACCAGATGGATCGTCGCCTCGACGATCTCCGTCAGATTGTGCGGGGGAATCTTGGTCGCCATCCCCACCGCGATCCCATCCGAGCCGTTGATCAGGAGGTTGGGAATGCGGGCGGGGAGCACCGTCGGCTCCTGCCTCGACTCGTCGTAGTTCGGCACGAACCGAACCGTCTCCTTCTCGATGTCGGCGAGCATCTCCGTGGCAATGCGCGTCAACCGGGCTTCCGTGTAGCGATAGGCCGCCGCGGAATCGCCATCGATACTCCCCCAGTTCCCCTGACCATCGATCAGCGGATAGCGCATCGAGAAGTCCTGGGCCATCCGGACCATCGAGTCATAGACCGCGCCGTCCCCGTGTGGATGGTAGGCACCGAGCACGTCTCCCACCACATTGGCAGACTTCTTATAGGGCTTCCCGGGGGTGAGCCCTTTCTCGTTCATCGAATAGAGAATGCGGCGATGGACCGGTTTGAGGCCATCCCGGACGTCGGGGAGCGCCCGTCCGATGATGACCGACATCGCGTAGTCCAGATAACCCGGGCGCGGGCGGCGAGATCCTTCATTTCTTCGGAAATCTCGGCGAGGCCCTTGCCTTCAGCCCTGAAGATCACC
>JBEIJP010000666.1:0-2254 GCA_040380245.1 Acidobacteriota bacterium
AGAACCCGCTCAGGGTTCCACGGATCGATGGTCATGGTCGTGACGTCTCCCCCGAAAGGGCCTGTGACCTTCCACGTCCACCCGGCCTGGTTCGTCACCACATCGACTCCGGGCGGGAGCGCGACGCGTCTGCCGGGGGGCTCTTTGGATGGGCTGGGCGCCGGCTCCTCCGCGTCGACTCGGCGAGCTGGCTCCCTGGTCAGGGGATCCTGGCCCAGGGCGAGGACGGGCATTCGGTTTCCACTCCCTGTCTCCAGGAGAAGGATGCACAGCAGCAGGAGCCGCGTCCGCCGGCGCATCGCCAGCGTCGGCCCTCTCCAGTTGCCCATTGGTTCTCCTTCCCACCGCATAGTTGTCGGGCCCTCGCAACGAGTGGTCAAATGGAATGGGATCGGCAGGTGGCAGGCCGATTCCGCTTGGAACTCCGCGGTACCCGACCGGTTCGGGCAGAGAGGAAACCCGCGGTTGAAAAGACCGCCACGATAAGAAACAATGATACCTCCCGTTGGGGAAGCAGGACAAACGAACCGACTGCGCACGGGTCCACCGCCCGGACTTGTTCCGCAAAAATGCCCGGAAGCCGTGTCCACCAGCGTCTGCTAAAAGAAGAGGGGGTTCGATAATGACACGGAAGCCAAGCCGTCTGTGGATCCGGACGCTGCTGTTCGGAATGTTCGTGCTGGCCCAGCTTCTGCCGCTTGGGGCAGCTTCCTGGCAAGGGATGCAAGCGACCCCGCTCCCGGACCATCCGGTGACGCTGCCGGAGCTGATTACCCTGCTGCGTCGCTCCGTCGGTCGCAATCTGACCGAGGCGGACCTCGCGGCCCATCTCAGCCGAATCGGGATCGCATTCGATCCCAATCCCGAGGCGGTCAAGCGCCTGCGGGCCAATGGCGCCCATCAACACCTCCTCAACACGCTGCGCCGACACGGCGAGCAGCTCGTCAACGCGGGCGGCAAGGTCGTCCCGATCGGCCCTCCTCCCGTCGACCGCTTCCTGGAGGAGACCCGAACCGCCGTACGCGACTACCTCGATGAACTGCCCGACTTCATCTGCCAGCAGGTGGTCGAGCGCTACTACGATTTCGAGGCCCGTGGCGCCTGGGACAAGGCCGATGTTCTCACCTACGAGCTGACCTACAACCGACGCCGCGAAAGTTACAAGCCGATCAACGCCCTCGGGCGTCCCGTCACGCGCGCCCTCGAACAGACCGGAGGTGCCTACTCCACCGGGGATTTCGCCTCGGGCCTCGCCTCGCTCTTCGATCCGGAGACGCGCACCCGCTTCAAGCCGGCCGGGAAGGACCGTCTCGGGAACCGCGCGACGGCGCTCTACGACTTTACCGTCGACCAGGAGTTCTCCAAACTGAGCGTCACCGCCGAGGGGGCCCGCACCATCATCGTCGGCTACAGCGGAACCGTCTGGGTCGATGAGGAGACCCACCAGGTCCTACGCATCGATCAAGCCGTCGATCAGCTCCCCGCGGGATACCCCGTCACCAACTCCGAAAGCTCGGTCGATTACGACACGATCAAGCTCCGCGGCCTCGAAGTCGACTTCCTCCTCCCCATCCGGGCGGAATTTATCATTGCCGATCGTCGTCAGCGAAAGTATTTTCGCAACCTGCTCTCCTTCAAGTTCTATCGGAAATTCGAGACCGACATTCGGATTGTGGACGATCCTCCCACCGATCCTCCCACCGATCCGCCCGTCAAACCTCCCGAGCGGCGATTCTAGCGCCCGATCTGCCCGACCTGCCCGACATGGAGGATCTGGGGGATTGGGCGCTCATCCCCGCTGGAAGAAGAAGACATACTCGTGCTTGAAGATGTAGAACCCGCCGGCGAGCGCGCGATAGCGCCAGATGTTGGCCAGGTTGCGCTTGGCGCGGTTCCCCTGCATATCCTTGATGACGATGCTCTTCAAGCGATACCCCCGCTCCATGACCGCCTGCATGCATTGAAATCCGAGCGGGGTCCACGTTCCCTTCTCATAGAAGTCGCCAATGACGAGCACCAGGTACCGTTTGGGGGCGAGAAACCGGCTGGTCAGATCGACAACCCGGCCAAAGCGTTCGAGGAAGGCCTGCGGATCGGCGCAGGTCGAAAGGTCCGCCGGGTGGTCGGAAAAGCGGATGATCGAGTGGTAGGGGGGGTGGAGCAGGGCCAGTTGTACCTCGCTGCGCCCCAGCTGGCCAAGTTCCCGTTCGATCTTGCGGCCGGTTCGTTCAAGGTCGCTGCTGTCGCCGATGAC
>JBEIJP010000667.1:0-2246 GCA_040380245.1 Acidobacteriota bacterium
CTTTCGCTCCAACTCGCGGGCAGCTCCATCCGCCTTCGCGACCAGGGGCACAAGCCCCCAAAGGAGGCCCTTCGATCCGACGATGTCCCGGGTGAGCTGGCTGAGGCGGGGGCTCGAAGTGCCACTCCTTGTGCACCGTTGATGTCTCCTGGCAGCTCTTCGAGGAGCGGGGAAAAGCCGCAGGGGCACTCGTCACGCTGCGCGATTTTGCAACGCTCCAGCAGCTCGAGACGCAGCTCGACTTTGCGACGAAGCTGGGGGCGCTCAACCGCATCACGGCCGGGGTCGCGCATGAGGTCAAAAACCCACTCCACGCCATGGTGCTTCACCTGGAGCTGCTCAAGGGCAAGCTGACGGCTGGCCAGGACCCCAGTTCTCATATCGACATTCTGACGACGGAAGTGATGCGATTGACCCGAGTGGTCCAGACCTTCCTCGACTTCACCCGCCCCGTCGAATTGAAACCGATGGAGCTGGATGCCAATACGCTGGTGCGGGAAGTGGTGCTGCTCGCGGCCGATGCGCGGGCACAGGGGGTCGACATCGTCGAGGAGTATGGGAATGGTCCGCTGCAGATCAAAGGCGACAGCGACCTTCTCAAGCAGGCCTTGCTCAATATCGTCATTAACGGATGCCAGGCCATGCCCGAAGGAGGGCAACTCCGCGTCCGCACCGAGCGGGAGAACGGGCACGTTCGGATCACCATCTCCGACCAGGGGCCAGGAATCTCGCCTGAGGCCCGCGAAAAGATCTTCAATCTCTACTACACGACCAAACCGAAGGGGAGTGGGATTGGACTGGCGCAGGCCTTCCGCGCGGTTCAGCTCCACAATGGGCAGATTCACGTCGATTCGAGGAACGGACAGGGCGCCAGTTTCCAACTCTCCCTGCCGAAAGCCTGAGGCAGGGAGAGTTGGCCTTGGCAAATCAGGGGACCCATTTGGGGACCCGACCGCTCGTCCAGGGAGCGCCCACCGATTCGAGCCCGCGGCGAAGTCGTTCGAGATCTCCTTCGACCAGCTGCCGAAGCTGGGTGAGGACGGTCGCGAACTCCTCGGCAACAATCTCGTACTGTGCCCGCTGGGTTTGAGTGGGTGGGGCGTTGGCCTGACGGGTGGCCGCGGCGACGGTCCCGACACGCGAGGTGATCGAGGGCGGCACATTTTCATAGCGGGCGGCGAGTGTGCGATCCCCGTTGAGCGAGCGCAGAATCGATTGAAGGCGCTGATCGAGTGCGAGGACCTCGGCCTGGAGCCGCTCGGTCGGGGCCGGGGTCTCCTGGAGAGCGCGCCGCGCGTTGGCGAGTTGAGCCTTCGTCTCGTTGGCGAGGGCGACCGCTCCGCTGACGGCCCGCTGCAGGGAGGCAGCCTTCTGCTGGAAGGCGAAGAGCTTCTCCCGGTCGGCCGCGGCGAGGGTGAGGGTTCCTTCGGTGACGACTTCCAGCGGCTGAGGGGATCCCAGGTTCGTCCAGACGCCATCGACGCGCCGCGCGAGGGAGATGGTGTAGCGGCCCGGCATCACCAGGTGGCCCGAACGGGGAGGCCCGTAGAGCTCATCGAGGACATCGTCGCCAGGGGGGCGCGGCGGGGCCAGTTGCGGGGCCGGGTAGCGCAGGTCCCAGGTGACGCGCTGCAGACCGGCCGATGTTGGTCCGGAGAGTCGCCGAATGACCTGGCCCGCGGCGTCGCGGATCGTCACCTCGACCTGCGGGGGCTCCTCCTCCGCCTCAGCCGAGAGGGCTTCCGCGGTGGGATACCGGTAGCCCTTGCCCTCCGGATCGGTCTGACGCAGCTTGCGCTCCGCCTCCTGGCGACGCTCGCGCCGTGTCTGGGCTTTCTCCTTGAGGTAGTAGGTCAGCGTCGCGCCGAACGGCGGGTTCTCGGCGGTGTAGAAGGACTCGCCCTGGAAGGACTTTCCCCGCCCGCCATATGGAGCGCTCTCGACGTGGAGCAGGGAGGAACGGGTGGCGAAGAGGTGGCCATCCCGGTCGAGCAGGGCGGCATCGACCTGCCGCAGCGGCGCGTAGTTGTCGAGGATGTAGATGCCACGACCGAAGGTCCCGACGACGAGGTCGTTCTCGCGCTTCTGGATCGCCAGATCGCGCACGGCGATCGTCGGCAGGCCCCCCTTGAGCGCCGTCCACTTCCCTCCCCCCTCGAAGGTCACAAAGAGCCCAAATTCAGGTCCGACGAAGAGGAGGTCTCGCCGGACGTGGTCTTCGGCGATCGCCCAGAGCGGGTGATGGC
>JBEIJP010000668.1:0-2244 GCA_040380245.1 Acidobacteriota bacterium
CTCCCCGTTTCAACTCAACCTTCAAATTCCATCAGAGAGCGCGTTGGGGAGAACGCGTCTGGCTGTGCGAAGTCCCATCTCGATGCCTGGCGCAAGTATGGAGGTGGTTGTCCGGTTGGACCGGGTCGCACCGGCGCTCTTTTCTGCCAATGGGGACGGCGCTGGGGCGCCGGCTGGTTGGTTGCTGCGGGTTTTCGGTGATGGAACGATCCGGTATGAACCGATCGTTCAGCTCTCCCCGGAGGGACGGATGGTTCCCGTTCCTCTCGATCTGGGTGGCGCCGGGGAGACCTGTTATCTGGTTCTCTTTGGAACTGGCTGGCGACAGGTCGATGGCCCAGGCAACGTCTCGGCACGGATCGGGGCCACCGAAGTACCGGTCCTCTTTGTCGGTCCACAGGAGTCCTTTGTCGGTCTGGATCAACTCAATCTCGCCCTGCCGCGCGAGCTGGCCAATCGAGGGAGTGTACGATTGATCCTCAAAGCGGACGGACTGCTGGCCAATGTGACGGAGTTGCGCTTTGGAAATGGACCGAGGTAACCGGAGTGGGAGAGGATCGTCAGAGCTTTTCAAAAGGGCGGTAGCGAACTTCCCGCAATTGCTGCTGAGACTGGTTCCCTTCGGCAAAGATCTGGCGGAGAGCCTGGTAGTCCCCCTGTTCGAGGGATTCGTGAAGGTGCTGCAGTTGTTGAATGTACTGGCCGAGAATCGGACCGATCCGGGATTGATTGGTCATCAAAATATCCCGCCAGACAGAGAAGGAACTCCCGGCGAGACGAGTCATATCACGCCACCCACTGGCGGCGAGCCGTCGGGCCAGCTCACGGTGGTGTGGGTCCTCGGTCCCGTCTGGCAGAAGGTCTCCGGTATCCGGTTCGACCAGGAGACTGGCCAGAGTCGTCGCCAGGAGTTGGGGAAGGTGGCTGACGAGAGCCACCGCCTGATCGTGCTCCTCGGCGAGGGTGACAAGGGGGCGTGCCCCCATCGACTCGATCAGGGAGAACAGTGCGGAAAATCCGGATTCGGACGGGGTGAGCGGAGAGCCAGGATCGAGTGGCACCAGGGCATAGACGGCCCGATCGAAGAGGTCCGCCCGGGCGTATTCGACGCCACTGTGCTCGCTTCCCGCCATGGGGTGTCCCCCGACGAAGCAGGTACCGGCAGGGAGGGTCTCACCGGCGACGCGGCAGATCTCGCGCTTGGTGCTCGCCGCGTCGGTGACGAGAGTTCCCGGACGAACTTGCCCCCCGTAACGACGCAGAAAATCGAGGATCGCACCAATCGGGGCGGCCAAGTAGAGCAGGTCCGCCTGGCAGGGGGTGCCGTTGGCAAAGGACTCTTCGGGACGATCGATGACGCCGCGCTCCACCGCCCGCTGCAGGGGACCGGGGGCATCGTGGGCTGTCAGCACGCCCCTGAAGCCGGCGCGACGCAGGGCAAGCGCGAAGGACCCACCGATCAGCCCACACCCTACCACACAGACCTGTTGGACCTCCGACAGCCGTTTCACCCCCACCTCTCGACAATCGGCGCCAGCTGATCAAACTGGTCCATCAGTTGGTGAAACTGTTCCAGGGTGAGCGCCTGAGCCCCATCACTCAGGGCGTGATCCGGGTCGTCATGCAGGTCGAGCAGCAGTCCATCGATGCCCGAGGCGAGTTCCGCGCGACTGAGCGGGAGAACCCGATCCCGCCGCCCGGCGGCGCTGCAAGGATCGACCACTACAGGAAGATGGGAGAGCCGTCGAATGGTGGCCGGCGCCGCGAGGTCGAGCGTCAGTCGAGTATACGTCTCGAAGGTGCGAATCCCCGCCTCGCAGAGAGCGACGTGGGGGTTGCCCTCGGAGAGAAGAAAGTCAGCAGAGATGAGGGACTCCTCGATTGTCGAGGCTGGATCCCGAGTCAGGAGCAGCGGTTTCGGTTGGCGAGCCAGCGCGCGGAGAAAGCCGTAGTCCTTCAAGTGGCGCCCCCCTACCCGGATGAGATCGACATACTGGACCAGCAACGGCAGGTGAGCTGGATTGGCGACCTCGGAGATGGTCATCAGGCCATAGCGGTCGGCAATCTCCCGGAGCATTTGCAGCCCCTCTTCCCCCAGTCCCTGAAATCCATAAGGGTTGTCGTACCGCGGCAGGACATTTCCAGAGAGGACACGGACTCCACGATCGACCAGGGCAGCCGCGATTCGTTCAAGCTGTCGGCGGCTCTCGATCGCGCCGGGACCTGCCATCACGACGCACTGCC
>JBEIJP010000669.1:0-2236 GCA_040380245.1 Acidobacteriota bacterium
CAAGCCCCCCCACGACGAGCGTGGCTCCGATTTGCTGCATAAAGCGACGACGCGCCATCTCCCTCTGATCCACGACTCACTCCTCCCAGGGGGAGTTCCCAGCTCGCCACAGGCCGAATTTGCGACCTTGCACGGCTGACACCACTCCCCTATGATCTGATTGGTGTAATGAATAAAGAGCCCCCCTTCACACCGTGAGATCATCTCTCAACGCCAACGAAAGTTCGCGCGCACAATCTCACGTGCTCAAGCTGCTCAAGCTGCTCAAGCTGCTCACGCTGCTCAATCTATGGATACAGGCTCCCTGGTGATCGAAATTTGGATCCTATGCTATCTCGCCACAAGCTGCAATATCTCATTGTTGGAGGCGTGAATACCCTCTTTGGCTATGGGTGTTTCGCGATTCTCCAGTGGGGACTGACCGACCATCTCGCTTACGCTTACCTGCTCGCCAGCCCGCTCGCCTCCCTGATCAGTATCACGTTCTCCTTTTTGGGGTACAAACATTTTGTCTTCAAGACCAAGGGGAACTACCTTCGGGAGTGGGTTCGCTGCCTGGTGGTCTACAGTGGAAATATTGCCATTGGACTGCTCTGTCTGCCGCCGCTGGTTGTGGGGCTGACCCGCCTGACAAGCGTCCAGAAGGGAGCCCCCTACCTGGCGCAGGGGATGGTACTGATTCTGGGAGTCGGCTGGAGCTATGTCGGCCATTCCCGATACTCCTTCCGAAGTCGTGAATCGAGCCAACGGGAAGCGGCGAGTCAGAAGGTCAAGTCATGACACCCGTCTGGAAGAGCAACAAACGAGGAGAGATTCGTTGGATCGCGCAGGGGGAGGGACCAAAGGCTGGTGATCGTCTGATCGAAAACGGCCCCTGCCAGGAATGGAAAAAAGGCGATGGGTCTTTCAACCCACCGCCACAAGAGTCCATCAACTAAGCACCAGCTACGGAAGTAACTCGTTATCCGCGGAGTCCACTCCCTACTCGCGACTGGAGAAGGAGTAGCTCAATCCGACGATGAATGTGTTCTGATGACGCAGTGCGTTGCCGAGCGAGTTGGTGAAGAAGTCCCGGTCCGAGACATCCCGTCGGAACTCAAACCGGGTGACCAATTGCCGGGCCAGCTTCATCTCCTGCGTCAACGTCAAGCCTTTGACGGTCTGGGCTGTGCCGGTACGCAGACCCTTGGGATCATGAAAGACCTCAAACCGCGGGGAGAAGGCGAAGCGATCGTTGAAGGCATAGCGCAGATACCCGGCGGCTCCCGTCCAGGATCCGCGATTGCCATCGTTGTCCCCGTCCGATCCAGTAACGAAATTGCCCATCAGCGAGAGCTTGTCGTTGACCAGAAAGGTGGCGACGGTATCGGCGATGTGCCGCCAGTTGTCGCGGCTCGAGACAGCTGGGACGTTGGCAAGCGGCGCCTCCGGGCCTGCCAGATAGGTCTGCGTCAACGCGAACCGCTTGGTCGGGTTGAGGCTCAGCTGGACGCCCGCCGTCTTGCCAGCGATGCGTCCCTGATTGTTCTCGAACATATTGTCCCAACCATCAAAGAGAAATCCGGTGACCGCGACCTTGTCGTTGACGGCATACTTCGCGCGCAGACCCATGTGATAGTACGGACCAAAGGCGAAGAGCCAGCCGCGGGAGTAGTTGAAGTTGTTCGCGGTATCGATCACTTCAGCTCCCACCGGGGTGTACATCTTTCCGAAGTCGAGTGTCAGGCCCTTTCCAATCGGCGCGACATAGCTGACGTAGGCCTGGAGAATATGCTTGGTCGCCTCGTTCCGCTGTGCGTCACTCACCGAGATGATCCGGTCGACCGTCTCGCCCAGGCCAATGTCAAATTGAAATCCCAGCGGACTCTCCAGTGAGTTGGCCTTGGTCAACCCCAGTCGCGCCATCTGCAGCCGGAAGGAGTTGTGACGCACGTCGAAGGCGCGCCCCTGGGTGAACATATCGACCTGGTTGGTGTTGTAACTGTAGTACCCATCGACGACGCCAGTGACCTGGACATCCTTGAGGAACTTCAGAAACTGCCCATTCTGTTTGGCCTCCTCTTTGAGATCGGCAACCTCCTTCTCGATCTTCTCGGTTTGTGGCGTCGTTGCACTGGGCGCCTGTTCGACCCGGATGGTGTGGGTCGTCTCGGGAGCGCCGGCGGAGAGCACCGCCAGGCGCTGCTCCAACTGTTGAATCCTCGACTCCAGCTCGGTGATCAGGCGAACCATCTCG
>JBEIJP010000670.1:0-2233 GCA_040380245.1 Acidobacteriota bacterium
CGATTTCAGTCGAGCGCACGAAGGTCCACTCACCCACCTGGAGAGTCATCAAGATCTACGTTGGAGTTCCCAACCTCGCCCAATCCCTTGGCAATGTCGGCCAAGCGTGTAAACTGATGGGGTTTTCCAGGGGCAGTTTTCCAGTTTTTCATGGATTCAAGAATCTGGCTCAAATAGACGGGGGGGGAGACTTGACTGTCGGGCATCCCCGGGGCTTGAGCGAAGGATCTGTTTCAAACGATTTGTAAGGGGAGGACAGGATGGCACGGAGAGGTGAGGAGCTGGACTGGCGGCGCGTCGAGGGGGTTGCCCCGCCGCTGGAGGAGTCGCAGGCAGAGGCCGTGGCGCGGGAGTTGGATGAGCGGTTGGGAGTGCGGGTCTATCCGGCCTCGCTGCTGGCGGCGGACGGCCATCTCTTCTTCGTGGCGCGCCGTGCGGAAGGGCTGGGAAAGGTTCTCGGAGTGGTCAGCGGTGACCCGGCCTTTCTCGCGAGGTTCGAGGGGGCGCGCGGAGAGGGAGCGCTCGAGGGCGGGCACGCCCACTGGCTGCTGGGGGAGTTGAGTCCGGCCAATGCCGAGGTGTTGCGGGGGCTCTTCCCCTTTCTGGTGGCCCAGCCGCTGGGGCTACGCAAGTCGGCGGGGTGCGGAGACCGGCTCGGTCTGGCGACGCCGGGCCACGTGCGGGCGATCCGCAAATCGACGATGGCGCCGATCCTCGCGCAGCAGTCGATTCGCGAGAACGCGCGGACGGGGCGGACGCCGCAGCAGGTCATGGACGAGGCGATGTGGGGCGTCCTGCAGGAGGGCTGGCGGGGAGGGTTCGGCTCCGACGCCGACCACCTCAAGACGACGGCCGACATCGATCTCTGCGCGGCCGCCGGCTTCACCTTCTACACCATCGACCCGGGGGATCACGTCGACAACGAGGCCAACACCGCCGGGGTGGAACGACTTCGCGAGCTGGCGGCGCAGCTGCCCTGGGCGGAGCTGGAGACGAGCTGGGAGGGGACGATCGCCGCGCTCGGGCGGGCTCCGATCGACCTCGGCGACTTCTCGGTGACGCTCTCCGAAGAGGATCTGCTGCGCGCCGCCGCCAAGTATGGCAAGGTCGTCGCCTATACGGTGCGAATGTATCGTCACCTCGCCGCGGTCAAGGGAGAGGCCCCCTTCGAGCTGGAGATGAGCGTCGACGAGACCGAGACGGTGACGACCCTCGCCGAGCACATCTACATCGCGCACGAGCTGAAGCGCCTGGGCGTCCGCTGGGTCTCGCTCGCGCCGCGTTACGTGGGCGATTTTGAGAAAGGGGTCGACTACATTGGCGATCTGGCGGCCTTTGCGGCCTCCTTCGCCGAGCACTTCGCGGTGGCGAAGAAGTTTGGGCCCTACAAGCTGAGCCTCCATTCCGGGTCGGACAAGTTCAGCGTCTACCCGATCGCTTCGCGGATCGCCGGGGAGCTGGTCCACCTCAAGACGGCGGGGACGAGCTACCTCGAGGCCCTGCGGGCGATCGCCGAGGTCAATCCGTCCCTCTTCCGGCGGATCGTCGCCTTCGCGCGGGATCGTTACCCGACAGACCGGGCGACCTATCACGTCTCGGCAGAGGTCTCGCGGATGCCGGCGCTGGAGGGGATGGACGATGCCCGGCTGATCGACCTGCTCGACGATTTTCACGCGCGGGAGATCCTCCACGTGACCTATGGGTCGGTGCTGCAGCATCCGGACTTCCGGGAGCCCTTCTTCACCACACTCCAGGGGGCGGAGGAGGTCTATTACGGGATGCTGGAGCGCCATTTCGACCGCCATTTTTCGCCCTTCGCCGAGACGGCCCGGGCGACGGGAGACTGATCTCCCCTCCATCTTGATTGGGAAGACTCTTGTTTGAGATAAGGAAGACGACTCATGAACCAGCGTGACATTCATCAGATGTACGATTTTTCAGGACGAACGATCGTGATCACCGGGGGGGCGGGAGTCCTCTGCGGTGCGATGGCGCAGACGCTCGTCAGTTGTGGGGCGCAGGTGGCCATTCTCGATCGGGAGCCGGAGCGGGCCGCGCCGATCCTGGAGGGGATGGGGGAGGAAGGGGCCAGCCGGGCGATCGCGCTGGCGACGGACGTCCTCAAGCCGGAGGCCTTGCAGCAGAATCTGCGGGAGATTCTCGACCGGTTTGGCCGAATCGACGGGCTGATCAACGGTGCGGGAGGGAACAGCCCGCAGGCGACGACGCGGCC
>JBEIJP010000671.1:0-2217 GCA_040380245.1 Acidobacteriota bacterium
GGTCATCATTCGTCCGCCGCGTTCAACAGCGGTTCCGTGGCGACTGTTCTCATCGAAGACGACGAAGCCGGCTCGTGCGGGATCGTATTCGACGCGGGAATGGATACGACCGACGCTGAGATTGACCTCGTCCTGCTGGTCGGCGAAGACGAGGTCGTTGCGGCGGACGAGGCGACCGTGGCGATCGAGCACCTCCTCGGTGCGACCGATGCGAGTCACTTCGCGGAGGGGGCAGCGTGCCGGCTCGGCGGTTCCGCGGAGGACGATCAGCACGGCGTCAGGGAGGGTCTTCGTGCGCTGGAGGTAGCGAATCTCGAAGCGGGAGTTCGGCGGGGCGTTCGGTGGATCGATGGTCGTCTCGATGGTCACGTCGAGGTCGCGCCAGGAGTCGACCTCGTGCCGAAGGAGGAACTCCCGGAGGTGTTGCTGCAACTGGTGATCTCCGAAGGCGGCGCGGAAGGTCTTCTCCTCCTCCGGGTTGGCGCAGCGCAGGTGGATGAGCAGTTGGTTGAAGGGGAAGATCTTGCGGCCGCCCTGGATCACCTGGATGCGATCCTCGATGGCGCGGCAGAGGTGGTTGGCGACGACGATCGGTTCGGCGTCGCTCTGGTCGGCAAGGATTTTTTTGAGCCAGTTCATCGTGGAACGGAGCCTCCGAAGGTCAAGGGGTGAGGCCGAGCCGCTGGGCTTCAGACGCGACCAGGTTGGCGATGGGAACGGCGGCGCCCCGCCCGGAGCCGCCATTCTCGACGAGGACCGAGAAGGCGATGGGTCGCGGGCTGTCGAAGGGGGCGAGGCCAATGAACCAGCCGTGGGCGACCTGGTCCTCTTCATAGAAGGCGGGACGCCATCCGGCGGGGATGGGATCCCCTCGTTTCCAGTCGAGGTAGCGAAGCCTGCCCTGGGGGTCGCGAAAGCCCGGTCGGTTCTTCTCCAGATAGCGGAGGCGCCTCTTGACCTGCGCGGTGCCGGTCTTGCCGGCGAGGGGAGACGTGGCGATGTTGCTGGCGGTACCGCGTGTGACGACGCCGCGCATCGACCGGACGAGAAACCGGGCCATGGCGGGAC
Organism: Acidobacteriota bacterium; assembly: GCA_040380245.1. Classification (GTDB taxonomy): domain Bacteria; phylum Acidobacteriota; class Blastocatellia; order RBC074; family RBC074; genus CAIOZW01. The sequence goes on from JBEIJP010000671.1 coordinate 1,069, forward strand.
GGATCAGCCTGACGCCGGGGGCGGTTCGGGGATTGCTGTCGTCGATGATCCAGCGGCCGGGCTCCATGAGTCCTCCATTGGCCACAGTCGCGGCGACGCGGGCCATCTGGAAGGGGGTGGCAACGACCTGGCCCTGGCCATACCCCGCCTGCAGCAGGTTCTCCCCTTCGGCGAGGACATCGGTTGGTCGACGGGTCGCCTCGCGGACTGCGACCCGGATGCCCAAGGGGTCGGTGACGTCGAGCAACTTCTGTGGGCCGATCCTCAACCCAAGCTGGGCAAAATAGGCGTTGCAGGAGCGGATGATCGCCTCCTCCATATCCGGCAGGCCGTGAGCGGCGTCTCCGCTGGCGTCGAGCACGGCGCGTCGGAATCCGGGGATGAGCCTCCCGACCCGCCCGTTGCCCTGGGGTTGGCAGGAGAACCGCTGCGATTCCAGTTCGCCCTCGGAGGCGCGCAGCGCGGCCATGGCGGTGACGATCTTGAAGGTCGACCCGGGCGGTCGCAAGGCGGCGAAGGCCCGGTCGACGAGATCGTCCCGCGGCGGGATTGGCAGCCCCGGCTGGGCCGGGTTCGGTGTGATCGGTTCTCCAGGCCAGGGATAGCTGACCGCCGCGAGGAGGTCGCCCGTCGGTGGGTCGATCACCACCACCGCGCCGCGTTTGACGGCCGCGTTCCGCAAGCGTTCGGCGAGGATCTCGGAGGCTCGCAACTGCAAACGGATATCGATCGAGAGGCGCACATCCCGCTCCCGGTCGAGCAGGGCCCTCACCGCCGGGTGGTCAGGGTTGCGCCGATGCTTGAGCAAGGGGAGGATTTCGCGGTAGTCGCGCCGGATGACGGTCGTCTGCCGTCGGTCGGCCTCCGCCTCTTCGGTCAGCGCATCGAGACCGGCCTCGGTGGGCGCCTCGTCCTCCCCCTTCTGCCGGACGATGACGATCGATTCCGGCCCGGGGACGTCCTCTGCTTCTTCCGACTCCTCTTTTCCAGCGGGGGCGGCCGCGACGATCCGCAGCGGCACGCGCTCGCTCCGATCGTGGAACCCGCGCAGCCAGCTGAAGGACTCCCGTTCGACGTAGAGCGTCGCCGGCGCACCCCAGTTCTGCCGCGTATTGAGGTCGCCAAGCAGGTGGAAGAGCCTGGCGCCGA
>JBEIJP010000672.1:0-2214 GCA_040380245.1 Acidobacteriota bacterium
AGACCGCCGGCCCCCCCTGAGAAGCGTCTTCCATGCTCCGCCTGCTTTCCGGTTGAAACGCTCTCCCCCGAAGAACGCGTGCTCGCGGAGGCTCTGCTGCTCAAGGCGCTGGATGGCGAGGCGCTCTTCACGTTGATCGGAGATCTCAAACCGATGAGCAGTGGCTTCATCTCGCTGCGCGTCTCTGCCACCGAGCCGACGCCGGAGGACCTGGCGAATCTCGAGAAGCAGCGCCGGCTGCTCTCTGTCTGGACCTGCGGGGAGACCTTCTATGCGGGGCTGCACCACTTTGCGGCCGTGCACGAGGGGCAACGCTACCTCGAGGCGATGCTGGTCAATCGTCCGTTGATGAGGAGAGTCCTGGGCGAGCGGGCGGGCTTCTTCGGTGGCTTCGGGCTGACCGGTAGCGCTCACCCCCTCGAAGTCCTCTTTGCCGTGGAGTACAGTGCGCCGCCGGCACGCCTCCGCCACTATGGCCATCTCTTTGGCTATCCCGATCATGCGGTCGACTTCTTCGTGGCCGCCGCAGAATCGCAGGCGCGGGATGGGCGGTTCGTCGAGCGCGACTTCCTCCGGATTCCCACCTACCGAATGAACGAGGGGAGATCCCCGTTCGTCTATGCCGTTCCCAAGGGCCATTCCTCCAACCCGACCGATCGGGCGATCGCCGAGCGTGCGACGGTGATCCTGGCCGCCTATCGCCAGCGACGCGAGGCTTGGGTGGGGGAGGGCAAGCCCGGTATTGTGGCCATGCTCCGCCACTGGTTCGATGATGGAAAGGGGAGCTGTTCGCCGGCCCTGGCCCGTCTCGAGCCGGCTCCCGATCAGAAGGCCAGGTAGTCAATTCGCCCCCCGTGGGATCCACCGTGCTCGGTCTCCTGGGAGCATCGGGAGGAGGGCGCGGGGGGAGGAAAGGATCAGAGCCGGAAGAGATGGTGCAACTGGCGCCCCTGGAGTCGGCTGATATGGAGTTGTTGTCCGTTGTTGAGCGTGGCCAGGTAGGTTCCCCCCGGGAGGGGGCTGACTCGCTGCAGCATCTGGAGGTTGGCGAGGGTCCCCCTGCCCAGACGAATGAACAGTTGCGGATCCAGGCGAGCCTCGAGATCCTTGAGGCGATAGGAGATGGTGTAGGTCGCCTTCTGCAGCGTGGTCAGGTGGAGCAACTCCCCTTCGGCGACAATTGAGGCGATCTCGCGAACGGGGATCAGCAGGATCTCCTCTCTTTTGCGAATGGGAATCCGTTCGAGGTAGAGGGTGGGACACCGGGGTACGGATGGCAGCGTACCGCCGAGGAGGCGTGGGGTCGTCTCCTGGGCATAGTCTGGCTGGAGCTCGGTCTGTTCGAGTCGCTCCTGGACGCGGTTGAGTGTTTCGCGCAGCCGTCCACGTCCGACCGGTTTCAGGAGATAGTCGATGGCGTTGAGCTCAAAGGCGTCGACGGCGTGATCGTCATAGGCGGTGACGAAGGCGATGAGGGGCGCGCGTTGGGCGGGCAGCCGGCGCACGACCCCCAGTCCGTCGATCTCGGGCATTTGAAGGTCGAGGAGGGCCAGGTCAGGGGGATCGTCGGTGATCATCTCGATCGCCTCTGCCCCGTTGGTCGCCTCCCCGATCAGGTCGACATCCTCGAACCCCCGCAAGATCGAGGAGAGAAAAGACCGTGCCGGCCGTTCATCGTCGGCGATCATGACCCGAATGCGTCCATTCATACACGAATTCTCCCTCGTCTCTCTCCCACTTGCCTCAATTGGTCTCTCTTCGGTTGACCGATCCGAGAATCGGTGAGTGTAGGGGGGAGACGTCCCGCGCGCGAGGATTGATTCACAAGCGGTTGGAGATGTCGGGTCAACGGTCGAATCGTGCCGGTCACTGGCGAGGCGGCCGGGCGGCCGAGGCCGCTTGACGAACGCGGGGGAGGGGTGGACGGGGTGGACGGGGTGGACAGAAGGCCGATCATATAGGACAATCCCACGCGAATAAGCCGATCGAATGGATCAAGTTGTGACTGTGGCCACCCACGAGGGCAATCGATCCGCCGGGGGGGGCCCGGGCGGTGCCTGAGTCGAGCGAGAGATGCCGCGACCTGGGAGAGAGTGTCAGAGGGAGGAGTGCATGCGTCTGGCGAGGATGGGACAGCGGAAAAGGCGTTGCCTGGGGTTGGGGGTCAGCGTGCTGCTGGCGGTGGGCTGGTTGGTCGGGGCCCGTTTCTGGCCC
>JBEIJP010000673.1:0-2210 GCA_040380245.1 Acidobacteriota bacterium
CCGACTTCTTCTTTCTGACGGGCATCGATGAACCCGACTGTGTCGCCGTCCTTGCTCCCTCCCATCCGCAGCATCGGTACATCCTCTTCGTTCGGCCGCGCAAGCAGGAGGAAGAGATCTGGACTGGCATTCGCATCGGCGTCGAAGGGGCGGTGCGCGACCACGGCGCGGACGCCGCCTACGCGATCGGCAGCCTGGGAGAGGTTCTCCCGAACTATCTTGCGGAGGCCGAGACGCTCTACTATCGGTTTGGACTCCACGAAGCGTTCGATCAGCGGCTCATCGCAATGCTCCGTTCCATTCGCGAGATGGTTCGGAGCGGCGTGACCGGTCCGACCGCGATCCTCGACCCGTCGGTCCAGCTTCACGAGACGCGGTTGCGCAAGAACTCCGCCGAAATTGCTCTTCTTCGACAGGCGGCGGCCATCTCCGCCGCTGGACACGTCGCCGCCATGGAGCAGTGCCGACCCGGAATGTACGAATTTCAACTCGAGGCCATCGTCGAAGGGACGTTTCGCGAACGGGGCGCCTCCGGCACCGCCTACCCATCGATCGTCGGCGCCGGGTTCAACTCGACCATCCTCCATTACAACACCAACCGCCAGCAGATTCATGATGGCGACCTGGTCCTCATCGACGCGGGAGCCGAATACCAGGGCTTCTGCGGCGACATCACCCGAACCTTCCCGGCCAATGGCCGCTTCACACGCCCGCAGCAGGCCATCTATGAGGCGGTGCTGCACGCCAACGAGGAGGTCATTCGTCTGGTGCGGCCGGGCGTCAGCTGGACTGCGCTCCACGAACGCGCCGTCGAGGTGCTCACCGACTCCCTCCTCTCGCTGGGCCTCCTCGCGGGAGATCGCCGGGAAGCGATCGAAAAAGGGACCTACCGGCGCTTCTTTATGCACCGAACAGGCCACTGGCTGGGGATGGATGTCCACGATGTCGGCGCTTACCGAACCCGGGACTCCTGGCGAATTCTCGAACCAGGGATGGTCTTCACCGTCGAACCCGGCCTCTACTTCTCCCCCGGGACGGAAGGGCTGCTCCCCGAGTTCGCGAATATCGGGGTCCGTATCGAGGACGACGTCGTTGTCACGGAGACCGGTTGCGAAGTCCTCACCAGTGGCGTCCCCAAGCAGGTCGCGGAGATCGAGCAGCTCATGCGCCACGCTGCCAGCGCCGCGGTCCGCTGAGGCTTCCTGATCGTTCTGGGTACAGTCGCACGTCCCTCCGGTTGGTCCCGGGAAGCGGTAACTCTTCCAGCTTGACAGCCGCGAATGTGCCGATTACTATCCGAGTTTGTTTTGTGATTGGCGAGTGTGACTCCCCGTGGTGCTCGTCGCGACGGTCGCGTCGAATCATCAAGCGGATCAGTTCTTTTCAAGGCACACGGTTGCTTGAGTTGCCGTTACGTCGTGGATCGATCGCAGAGGGTCTCGACCTTGTCTGATCGACCTTCTCTCTGGGGCCTGTCCCGATGAACTCTCCCACGTCTTCTCCAACGGAGTCGATCGATCGCTTCTTTATGCAATTGGCGATCGCGGAGGCCCGGAAGGCCGAGGAGAAAGGGGAAGTTCCTGTGGGAGCGATCCTCGTCAGAGATCGACGGATTGTCGGCGCCGGCCATAACCGACCGATCGGAATGCTCGATCCGACTGCCCACGCAGAGATCCTCGCGTTGCGGCAAGCGGCCAGTCGATTGGGGAATTATCGTCTCCCCGGGACTACACTCTACGTGACGGTGGAACCCTGTGCGATGTGTGCGGGCGCTCTCGTCCACGCGCGCGTCTCCCGACTGGTCTTTGGAACCACGGATCTGCGCGCCGGTGCGGTCGAGACGCACTTCCAGATTGTCACCGAGCGGGCGTTGAATCATCGGGTCGAGGTCACCGGCGGAGTCCTCGCCGACGAATGTCGGGCACTGCTCCAGCATTTCTTTCAGGAGCGCCGTCAAAAGCCGCGCTCTTCTCAGGACAGTCCGGCAGCCTTCGTGGCGCCCTGATCCTGGGTCTGTTCTTTGTCATTTTTTGTCATCTGATGGGTCGTCTTGATCACCCGGATCGGTCTGCGACAAGACACGGTCTCGCGAGGTCCCGACCATCAACTTGACAGATGGGGTGGAGCCCACGGAATGGTTCTTTCCCCACCACGGAGAGGTGCGAGAGTGGCTGAATCGGGCGGTCTCGAAAACCGTTGTACCCGAAAGG
>JBEIJP010000674.1:0-2208 GCA_040380245.1 Acidobacteriota bacterium
GGGGACTGGAGGCAGCTGCTCTACCTGATGGCCTGTCGCGCCGGGGAGAGCCGAGCGGTCTTCGAGGAGGCGATGGCGGGCAGGAGCGACACAGCGCCTGCCGTTCTGCATCTCCCAGACTGGGAGAGCGTCCTCTGGTGCTTCCCGGCGGATCGCAAACTGGCGGGCCTGGCGACGCTCGAAGAGCCGGCAGCGCTGATCTCACGCCTGGCCCGCTCGCTCGGAGAGCCGACGCGAAGCGGGCGACTGGATCTCATCCACTACGTCGCGGAGCGGTCGTGTACCGTGCGGTTCGAACTCGACGGCCTCCCGGGGAGCCTCTTCGGAAAGTTCTACACGGGCGAGGGCGCGACGGCGGCGTGGGAGGTACAGCAGGCGCTCTGGGATTCGACGGCTCGGCAATCGGGCCAACTCATCCTCGCCGCGCCGCTCGTTCCACCAGACCAGGCCGGGTCTCTCTGGCTCGGCAAGGTCGAGGGGATCGAACTCGACAGGCTAAGGCTGACCGATGAGCGGCTCGTCGCAGCGATGGAGCGCGCCGGGGAGGCGATCGCCACGCTCCACCAGACCTCGCTCGCGGGAAGGACCGGCCCCGACGCGGCCGCGTCCACGCCACGCCACGCCCGGGCCATCTCCTACCTTGGACGGGCCTTCCCGGATCTCTCGGCGCGGCTCGCCCGGATCGGCGATCAGCTCGACGCGCCAGCGCCCCCGCGCCTCGCGACGCTGCACGGAGACCGCCACCTCGGCAACCTGCTCCTGCAACCGACGGGAGAGATCGGGATCCTCGATCTCGACGCGCTCTCGGTGGGGGATCCCCGGCTCGATCTGGCCAGCCTGACCGGCTACCTGCTCTATCGCGCCCTCGTCGCGGGGCGGCCGCTGAGGGAGACCTTCCCGCTCATCACCGGCTTCCTCCGGGGCTACCACCGGGAGGCGGCGGATGGCGAGGTGCTCGCGGATCCGCGCCCCTTCCGGCGGCAGCTCGCCGAGGCGTTGTTGAGCGAGCGGATGTCGCGGATCCTCACACGCTACAAAACCGAGGGGTTTCCGGTGCTCGACGCCCTTCTCGAGCTGATCGAGGACTGCCTTTTCAGCCGCGAAGAGTCGGTCCTGGGCCTCGACTGGCGTTCCCTTACGATGAGGAGGATGGCGTGAGACGGCGAATCCTCTTCTACTGCCAGCCGATGCTCGGGCTGGGCCACCTCACGCGCAGCCTGGCGATCCTGCGCGGGCTGGCCCGGTTCGATATCTGGATGGTCAACGGCGGACGGCCGCTGCCGGCGTTTCTAGTGCCGACGCTCCCTCCCCACCTGACGATCGTTCAGCTGCCCCCGCTGCAGGCCGATCCCGCGTTTCAGACGGTCGAATCGGTCGGGGTGGCTGGAGACGATCGGGCCACGATCGAAGAGGAACGGCGGACGGCCCTGCTCGACCTCCTCCGTCGGGTTGAGCCGGAGATCATCCTCATCGAGCTCTTCCCGTTTGGCCGTCTGCCCTTCGCCGGCGAGATCCTGCCGCTGCTCGCCGCGGCGCGCGCCCGGGCCGCGGCGGCCGACCGCCCGCTGCGGATCGTCTGCAGTCTGCGCGACATCCTCGTCGAGAAACGGGATCCGGAGCAGTTCGAACAGTTCGTCCTCGCAACGGCCAGCCGCTACTTCGACCTGATCCTCGTTCACGCCGATCCCGCCTTTCAGCGCCTCGACGAGACCTTCCCGAAGGTGGGTGAGCTCGCCTGCCCGGTGGTCTACACCGGCTATGTCGCCGAAGGGGTGGCCGCCCCAGGGCCAGCGCCGCCGCGCGAAGCGCTCGTTGTCGCGAGCATCGGCGGCGGCCGCGTCGGGAGCGAGCTGCTCGACCGGGTCGCCAGCGCCAGCGAGGCAATCCAGGCGAGCCATCCGCACCGGCTCATCCTCTTGACGGGCCCCTACATCCCGGAGGAGGAGGAGCGCGCATTGCGGGCACGCTGGGGGCACTCCCCCCACCTCACGATCGAGCGGTTCGAGGTCGACTTTGTCGGGCTGCTGCGGCGGGCCTGCCTCTCGATCTCGCTCGCCGGGTATAATACGTCGATGAACGTGCTGAGCAGTGGCGTTCCGGCAATCCTCTCCCCCTACACGGGTAACCGCAACCGCGAGCAGTCGCAGCGGGCCGCGCGGCTCGCCGCCGCCGGCTGGGTCCGCCTCCTGCCGGCGACGGCCGAGACAA
>JBEIJP010000675.1:0-2204 GCA_040380245.1 Acidobacteriota bacterium
TCCCGAGGTTGCGGTAGAGCGTCGAGGTGTCCCCGGAAAAGTTGGTCTTGAAGATGTCGAGCCAGCCGTCGCCGTCGAAGTCGGCCGCGGCGACCCCCATCCCCGCCTGTGGTTTGCCGTCCCCGCTGTAGGCCGCTCCCGCCTCCGCGGCAATGTCGGTGAAGGTCCCGTTGCGGTTGTTGCGGTAGAGCGTCGCCGGGGCGGAGTCGTTGGCGACATAGACGTCGGTCCATCCATCGTTGTCGAAGTCGGAGGTCAGCACGCCCAGTCCGTATGTCCCGCTCGTCGCGAGGATCCCCGCCTTCTCCGAAACGTCCGCGAACCGCCCGCCTCCCTCGTTGTGGTAAAGGATGTTCTTCGCTCCCTGCAACCCCGGAGGCCCACACGCGACCATCAATCCCTTGTAGAGGCAGGGCCCGCTCTCTGGCGTTGGCGCCCGCTTGAGGTCGAGGTCGATGTAGTTGGCGACGATCAGATCCAGCCGGCCGTCCCGGTCGTAGTCGAGAAAGGCACACCCAGATCCCCAGCGCGGCGGCTTCTCCTCGCTGGGTATGCGCCTGGCTCCCCCGGGTCTCACGGCGGGACTCACTACCCCTGCGACACCAGCGGCGATGGCGCGATCGGTGAAGGTTCCATCTCCGTTGTTGCGCCAGAGGACATTCCGGCCATAGTAGGTCACGAAGAGGTCTTCGTGGCCGTCGTTGTCGTAGTCTCCGGCGCAGACCGCCTGCCCCCAGCCGGTTCCGCCAACCCCCGCCCGTGTAGTGACATCTGCGAAGGTCCCATTCTGTTGGTTGCGGTAGAGGCGGGAGGTCGGGGCGCTCTCCTTCGTCATCCCCTCCAGGCGCGTACCGTTGACAAAGAAGAGGTCGAGCCATCCATCGCGGTCATAATCGATCCAGGCGACGCCGCAGCCGGTCGTCTCGAGCAGGTAGCGATTGGTCGCTTCTCCGCCGTAGATCGTCCTGTGCGTCAGCCCAGCCGCCGCCGCGACATTCTGAAAGGCGATCCGTGGGAGGGCCGGGCCGTCCGACAAGGCGAACCTGGCGCCGACGCACAACACCAGCGCCACTCCCCAGTACTCCCCCCTCTGCCACCACTTCTTTCCCACTCCTCCCCCTCTTTCTCCAGTCGACAAGCCAGATTCACCGCGTTTATCACACGAAAAGTTGAGCATAAACGAGAACCGCGGGGAAAGAAAACCTTCCCCCGCGGTTCGTATTGGGACCAGGGATCGATGATCCCATTTGCCAGTTGATCAGTATGACAGCCGCAGTCCGAACTGCCACTGCCGCATCGTTGCCAACTGGAAGATGTTGGTGATCCGACCGGCCGTGCCCGGGCAGTCGACGCAGGCGTTGGGATTCGCCAGGTTGACCCGGTTCGGGACATTGAAGGCCTCCGCGCGCAGCTGGGCCTTCATCCGCTCGGTGATGTTGAACGTCTTCGAGAGGGACATGTCGAACTGCTGGAAGCTCGGTCCAAGCATTCGATTCCGCCCGATATTCCCAAACGTCCCGCGTTGCGGACGTCGCCACGGGCCCAGCGTCTGCCCATTGGTCGTCATCGGCGTCACCTGCCCGTTGGCGGCCAGCGGCGTCGTCGTGAACCACTGGGCCGACGTCTGCTCGGCCGGCTTCCAGTCTCCGACCAGGTCCGGACGGCACCATCCCGTATCCCGGTCGGCGTTGCAGTCCCGGTAGCTCGGCGTGAAGGGCAACCCACTCTGCCACGAGTAGATCGTCGTCAACTGCCACCCGCCCAGTACGGTGTCGGCCACCTTCCCCGCACTGCTCAGGAACTTGCGGCCCTTGCCAAACGGCAGCTCATAGACGCCCGCCAGGGTATAGACGTGGCTGCGATGGTTGTCGTTCGGACCGTAGGCCTCCCGGGCGTCGATGTTGTAGTAGGTGTTGGTGTAGTTGAATGCCCGTGACCACGTGTAGTGGGTCAGGAGCGAGTACCCGCCGGAGAAGCGCTTCTCCGCCTTCAACTGCATCGAGTGGAAGTTGTTGCTCGCATCCGAGCCGTAGTAGCGGAAGTTCTGCGTCCAACCGAACCGGTTGAAGAAGGGCTTGCGCTGGTTGGTCGTCAGGTTCGGATAGCCCACCAGGGTCGCCTGGTTGAAGTCGTAGTCCCCGCCGAACCCGGCGAAGACGTGCGTCCCCTTGGTTCCGACGTAGCCCGCTTCGACGGCGATCTCA
>JBEIJP010000676.1:0-2201 GCA_040380245.1 Acidobacteriota bacterium
CCTCCCTTGTGGTCCGGTTCCTGGTCAGCGACGAGCGCCCCTTTCTCGACGGTCCAGATGCCTCCATTGCCGCCGTGGACGGCCATCCGCCGCCATCCCGTCTGCGTCTTGCCGTCGAACAGGGATTGCCACGTCTCCTGTGCCCAGACAGCTGTTCCAACCAACACGATCAAGGCCATCCCCACGCCGGCCAACCAGCCTCTTCCTCGCATCATTCTTCCTCCCTGTTGTCGATCTTGCCCGATGGATACCGCTGGACATGAGTGGCGAGGCAGTTCAAGCATGCCTCTCCCAATCGATGAAAGGCCGCCATTATGTACCAAGTCGATCGGGATGGGTAGCCTTCCCGGAAGCGATTCGTGTGGTATCCTGCGCAGGGTTGGCCAGCAACGGGGAGAGCCTGGAACAGACTTTCCGCATCGTCTGAGCAACAGCCACTGACTGGCGGACCGATGGATCGCGGAAAGGAGTACCGGGTGAGCGTCACGCAGAAGAGATCACGTCGATTGACTTGGGGAAGAGGAATGGGCTGGTTCGGACTGGTGCTGATGACGATCTGGGCAGGTCATCCAGGAGGAGCGGCCCCAACCGGATCGCCACAGAGCAAGGCTCCCCTCGCCCCGGGCAGAAGGTACACGACGATCGAGCGACTGGCCCCCGCCCGACTCGCCGCCGTCGCGGAGGCCCGACGTCAATGGAGCAGTCGCCGCCAACCGGTCTCGCTCCGCCAGGGCCTGACAGACCACCGCGCCATCCTCCACGCCCACGCGGAGGACTCGGCCCACACCGGAGGGAATCGCCCGGAGCTGCTCGCCGCCGCCAGGCGCACCGGGGTCTCTGTCGTCCTCCTGACAGACCACGTTCGCCCCCCACGCGACTTCATCAGCGACAGCTGGCGCGGCCTTCGGGACGGAGTCCTCTTTGTTCCGGGCGCCGAGACCGAGGGCTTTCTCGCCTATCCGACCCGCTCGATCCTCTCCCACTACCAGCCCCGTTCGTGGAGCAGTCGCGAAGCCTTCATCGAACTGGTCCGCGCCGAGGGCGGGGCCATCTTCCTCTCTCACGTCGAGGAGAAAGGCGACTGGCCGACCGACCAGCTCGATGGACTGGAGATCTACAACAACCACACCGATATGCTGGACGAGCGGGCCTTCCTCTTCTGGCTGCGGAGCGCGCTGACCGATCCGGCGCGCGTCCAGGAGCTGGCGGGGCTGCTGCGCGACTACCCACTCGAAGTCTTCGGGGCACTGCAGGACTACCTGCCAGCCCTCATCACCAAATGGGATCGCGATCTCCTCTCCCACCCGCTGACCGGGATCGCCGCGAACGACTGCCACCACAACCAGGTCTATGATCTTGTCGCAGTCGCCGACGACGCGCTCGAACTGCGCATCATTGGCGATCCTCCCCGCCGCGTCACCACCGCGCAGTCGCCGAAGATCGCCCCGTTCCTCGTCAACCGTTCTCCCGGCGACCTCATTGCCCGGCTCGACCTTGACCCGTACGAGAGCAGCCTCCAGTTTGTCACCACCCACCTGCTCCTGCCCGCCTTGACCGAACCGGCCGTGCGGGAAGCGCTCGCCAAGGGAAGGGCCTACGTTGCCCACGACTGGCTCTGCGATCCCACCGGCTTCGCCTTCGTCGCAGAGGCCCCGCGCCTGAAGCGGGTCGCACTGATGGGGGACAGGGTGCCGCTGCTCCCAGGCCTCACCCTCCGCCTCGAAGCCCCCGTCGAAGCGACCGTCCGTCTCTACCGCAATGGCATGCTCCTGGCTGAAGAGAAGGCTCGGACCGCGGCGTGGCCCGTCACTCAACCCGGGGTCTACCGGGCCGAACTCTGGCTGACGATCGATGGGGAAGAGCGCCCCTGGATCTATGCCAACCCCATCCGCATCCAGGCTGCCCCCTCCCCTTCAGCGGGACAAGGGGGCATCGAGTAGCGACAGGACTCTGGCAACACATTCCTCCAGGGGCGCCTCGCCGGTGCGCAGCTCGAGTTGCGGATCAACGGGTGGCTCGTAGGGGGCCTGTACTCCGGTCAAATTGGGAATCTCTCCCCGGCGCGCCTTCTGGTAGAGCCCTTTCGGGTCTCGCGCCTCGCACACGTCCAGGGAAGCGTTGACATAGACCGCGAGGTAATGCTCCTCGCCGATCAGCCTACTGGCCATCTCCCGCTATTGGCGAAAGGGGGAGTTGAGGGC
>JBEIJP010000677.1:0-2200 GCA_040380245.1 Acidobacteriota bacterium
GTTCGATGATGTTGCGCAGTTCACGAACGTTCCCGGGCCAGGGATGACGGGCGAACAACTCCAGCACGTCGGGTGAAATGAGGCGCGCCGGGCGGTTATGGCGTGTGCTCAGTTCCCGGATCAAGAACTGACTGAGCAGGGGGATGTCCTCCCGGCGGTCGCGCAGGGGAGGCAGCTTGAGGTGGATGACGTTGAGGCGGTAGAGCAGATCTTCGCGGAGATCCCCTTTGCGTACCGCTTCGAGCGGATCCTTGTTGGTCGCGGCCAGGACACGGACGTCGACGGGCATTTCGCGCGTACCTCCCAATCGACGAACCTTGCGATCCTCCAGGACGCGCAGCAGCTTGGCCTGCAACATCGCGGGCATCTCCGCGATCTCGTCGAGGAAGATGGTGCCGGTGTTGGCCAGCTCGAAGCAGCCATCACGCCGGGCGATCGCCCCAGTGAACGCCCCCCGCTCGTGGCCAAAGAGCTCCGACTCCATGAGGGATTCGGGGATCGCCGAGCAGTTGATCGCGACGAAGGGCCGCGACGCGCGGGGACTGAGCTGATGGATCGTCTGCGCGACGACCTCCTTTCCTGTCCCAGACTCTCCGGTGATCAGAACCGAGACCGCCGAGCCGGCCACCTGCTCGATGACGGTGTAGATCTGCCGCATCACCTGCGAATCCCCGACCATCTTGCCGAAGACCCCGTACTCGCCCAGTTGACGGCGGAGCCGGGTGTTCTCCCGCTGGCTGAGCGACTGCTCGATCGCCCGCTGCAGAACGATATTGAGCGCCCGGGTGTTGATTGGCTTCTCGAAGTAGTAGAAGGCCCCATCCTCTTTCACCGCACGGACGGCGTCTTCGATACTCCCCTGGCCGGTGAGCAGGATCACCGCGACCTCCGGCGACTGCGCGTGGAGTCGGGTCAGCAGCCCGAACCCGTCCAGTCTCGGCATGAGAATATCGGAGATGACGGCGAAGGGATGGAAATCCGCCGCGATTTCAAGCGCCTCCAGGCCATCGCCAGCGCTCTTCGTCTCATATCCCCAGGCGGTGACAAGCTCGGTCAGACCGACCCGGGCCGCCTGCTCATCGTCCACAATCAAGACACGGGGTTTATTCATAGGCGTAGAAGTGTAGCAATCCTCGGTTGCCTTGCCAATGGCTGCGCAGGGAATCCAGGAATTGCACGGCGGTTGCCCATCGTGCCCACATGCGAGATTGACGGCGGGGTTTCCTGGGAAAGTCTTTCAAGTTGTCGGGCCGTAGGCAATAATAAGCAGCGGCTTTGAATTGGTTGGAATAGCGGACTGGCCAATCCTTTTGAAAGAGGGAGAATGGGAGAGATCGATGAATCTGGTGACACAAGAAGAGCGGACCTGGGCGACCCTGATCCACCTGAGTGGATTGGCTGGATTTGTATTTCCCTTCGGCAATCTGATCGCCCCGCTGGTGCTCTGGTTGATACGAAAAGATCGCTCGTCATTTCTCGACAATCAAGGGCGGGAGGCGCTCAATTTCCAGATCGCGTTTTCGATCTACGCGATCCTCAGCGGCCTTCTGATCTTTCTCCTGATCGGCTTTGTCCTTCTGCCGGTGGTGCTCATCGGCGGATTGGTCTTGATGATCATCGCCGCGATTCGCGCCAATGAAGGGACCTGGTACCGCTATCCGTTGATCTTTCGGGTGATTGGCGGCCACTGAGGGAGGAGAGTGAGGGGGAATGGCAGGGTATGTCAGCCAAGTCGTCACCCATTTGCGGCAGCAAGTGGGACGAGTCATCATCGGTCAGGCGGAAGTGATCGATCAGGTTCTGATCTGTCTGCTGGCTGAAGGGCACGGGTTGCTGGAAGGCGTGCCCGGAACCGCCAAGACCCTCATGGTCAAGACCGTCGCGCGCATCCTCGGGGCAGAGTTTCAGCGGATTCAATTCACGCCGGACCTGATGCCCTCCGATATCACTGGAACCAGGATCTTCCATCCCGGCACGGGGGATTTCTCCTTGCGCCGCGGACCGATCTTTACGGAGATCCTGCTGGCGGATGAGATCAACCGGACCCCGGCCCGGACACAGTCCGCCCTGCTCGAAGCGATGGAGGAGCGCCAGGTGACCATCGACGGGGAGCGCCACGCCTTGGGGCAGCTCTTTCTGGTCCTCGCCACCCAGAATCCGATCGAGTATGAGGGCACCTACCCCCTCCCCGAAGCGCAAC
>JBEIJP010000678.1:0-2192 GCA_040380245.1 Acidobacteriota bacterium
GATACTGCGTATGGATGTAGATGCCCCCATTGGAGACAGGACCAGTCATCACCTCGATCTTCATCTCGAAATCGACCAGTGGTTGTTGATCTCCCACGTAGAAGGCGTGGGCGCGGGGGCCATTGGCGACAATCGCCCCGTCTTTGATCGACCAGCTCTCCTGATTTTCGTTGGCCAGTTTCCATCCCGTCCAGGTCTTTCCGTCAAAGATCGACTTGAACCCTTCCTCCCCTTTTCCCTGGGCCAGGGCCACGGGCGAGAGAAGAACCGTCAGCATCAGGACAGACCGCGTGGCACACAGCAAACTGATTCGTCGCGACATCATCGTCATGAAATAGATCCTCCAGCAGAGATAACTTGAACTGAATGGGCCTGCCCGAAAAGGCAGCGGGCGGTAGTGTACTCCGAAAGGGCAAAAACGGAAATGTGGATCTGGATCTTATGAAGTCGAGAAAGGTCAAATTGAGGGAGTGTGGTACTGTCTCGGGACACGCGACCCGATCCCGGTGACGACCTCGTAGGAGATGGTGCCAATCTCCGCGGCCAGCTCTTCGGCGCGGATCGGAGACGCGGCGGGAAATTGCGGCTGCTCGCCGAGCAGGACGACCTCGTCGCCAAGGGCGACGCCGGGGACGTCCGTCACATCGATCAGGGTCAGGTCCATGCTGACACGCCCGACAATCGGGGCGCGACAGCCCTGGACCAGGACGTGCCCCCGGTTGGAGAGGGCGCGTCGGAGGCCATCGGCATAGCCGATCGGCAGAGTGGCAATTCGGCTGACTCTCCGGGTCCGGTAGGTTCCGCCGTACCCCAATGGCTGGCCGGCCGGCACAGACTTGAGGAGGATGATCCGCGTATGCAGCGACATGACGGGCCGCAAGCGCGTCGACGCGAGCGGGGCTACGGTCGGGGCGAGGACATCTCCTACCAGACCGTAGAGGGTGGCTCCGGCGCGCGCGAGTGTTCCCTGCGCCTCTGGAAAGCGGTAGACTCCCGCGCTGTTGGCCAGATGTCGCCAGCGAATCCCTCCGGTGACCGACTCGAGCTGCTCCGCGACCCGCTGAAAGCGGCCGATCTGCTGGTGGGTGGTCCCGGGATCCTCTCCATCCGCGTCGGCAAAGTGGGTCAGGAGACCCGTCAAGCGGGCGTGAGGATAGGCCGGGAGGATCTCGATCCAGTCGGCCAGATCCGCCTCGAGAATCCCGAGGCGACCCATCCCCGTGTCGACCTTGAGGTGGTACTCGACGATCTGACCAGCCGCCCGCGCCTGCGCGTCGAGTTCTTCCAGGGCGTCGCGTCGGAAGATGGCCGGGACGATGCGGTCCGCGACGATCTGCTCCCCCTGCCCCTGCCAGAATCCACCGACACAGAAGATCGGCCGCGTCATCCCGGCCTGTCGCAGAGCCCGCCCTTCCTCTGGCAGCGCGACGCCAAACCAGTCGGCCCCGACCGACTCGAGGGCCCGCGCGCAAGGCACCGCGCCGTGACCGTAGGCGTCAGCCTTGAGCACCGCCATCAACTGCACTCCATCCCGCAGTTGGCTCCGGATGGCTCGGTAGTTTGCCTGGAGAGCCGCCAGGTCGATCTCGGCCCAGGTTGGTCGGACTCCTCTCACTGCTGCCAATTCCTCTCCCCAATTCAGTCTTCCCTGCCCATCGCGGCAATCCAGGAGTAGTTCAGGCCTATTCCATCGCCTTGTCCTCGAACTTGGTCATCGACTTGAGGAAGACGAGATCGACGCTTCCGATCGGCCCGTTTCGTTGCTTGCCGATGATGATCTCGGCGATATTCTGGCGCTCCGTCTCGGGGCGGTAGAACTCCTCGCGGTAGATGAACATGACCACGTCGGCGTCCTGCTCGATACTGCCCGATTCCCGCAGATCCGAGAGCTGCGGCTTATGGTTGCCGGTCCGCGTCTCCGGCGCTCGTGAGAGCTGGGAAAGGGCGATCAAGGGAACGTTGAGCTCCTTGGCCAGCATCTTCAGTTCCCGGGAGATCTGGGAGACCTCCTGCTGACGCGACTCGTTGCGACCACGGCCGCTCATCAACTGCAGGTAGTCGACGATGATCATATCGAGGGCCTTCTGCTCATTGAGCAGACGCCGCGTCTTCTCCCGCATCTCCAGCACTGAAATCCCCGGCGTGTCATCCCGAAATATCTGCGCCTAGGACAGTTCGCCGACGTCCATGCC
>JBEIJP010000679.1:0-2191 GCA_040380245.1 Acidobacteriota bacterium
ACGGGCTGACGACGACCCGCTCGGTGGTCATCACCATCCCGGTGGTGCGCCCCGACTCCAACTGACCTCAGACCAACACAACGGTCGACAACCCGGCGCCCCCCTCTCGAGAGATCGGGAGGGGGGCGCTCTTTTCCCTGGCAAGAGCGATGGAGAATGAGACCAGCACTCTCTCGGTTATTCAGGTTCGTCTTGTCAATCAGGAACTGGGCAGGGGGGCAGGTTCGGAGACAAACCGGTAGCCGACTCCACGAACGGTGAGCAGGTGGGCGGGGCGGGTAGGGTCATCTTCGAGGTAGCGGCGCAGGCGCACGATGAAGTTGTCGATCGCGCGGGTGTCTGTATCCTCACGGAGCCCCCAGACGGCTTCGAGGAGAGTCTTGCGGGGGATGGTCTCTCCCTCGTGAGTCAGGAAATAGCGGAGAAGATCTGCCTCCATGACGGTCAACCGCATCGACTTTTCAGGGGTGAACAGTTCGAGTGTCGAAAAGTCGATCGTCTTACCGGCGAAAGTGACCCGCGGAGTTGGCGAGGTGGAGGGATCTTTGGGGCGGGTCTGCTCGTCAAGCAGCCACTGCCGCCGGCGGAGCAAGCCGCCAAGTCGCGCGAGCAGGATGGAGAGTTCGAACGGTTTGGCGAGGTAGTCATCCGCGCCGACCTCAAAGCCGCGTAAGATATCGGCGGGGCGGTTGCGGGCGGTCAAGAGCAGGATCGGCTTGAAGTAACCTGCCTCGCGCAGCCGACTGACGACCTCAAATCCATCGATGCCCGGCAACATGACGTCGAGCAGGACAGCGTCATAGTTGGCGACGGGAGCGAGCAGCGACGTGAGGGCCGTCTCTCCATCACCGACGATCTGGGTGGTATACCCCTCGAGCTCAAGGTTGAATCGCAGTCCTTCGGCGAGAGGGGTTTCATCTTCGACGATGAGGATCCTGGGCATAAGCAGAGGGGTTACGAATTGCCAGTCTGTTCCAGTGAGGGGGCGACACGAGGCAGCACGAGCGTGAACGTGCTGCCGAGCCCTTCGCCGGGGCTCTCGGCATAGGCCTTGCCCCTGTGTTTGCTGATCACGGAGCGAACGATGAAGAGGCCGAGTCCAGTCCCTTTGACACGATTGGCGACCCGGCGGGGGACACGGTAGAAGCGCTTGAAGATCTGCTTCAGTTCGCTACGGGGGATGCCGATTCCGTGATCGATGACGCGGATCGCGATCTTCTCCCCCTCGACGGCACAGAGTTCGACCTGCACCTGGATCTTGTCGAGGGAGTACTTGATGGCGTTGTCGATCAGGTTGGAGATGGCGGCACGGAGCTCTTCGGCATCGCCGCGGACCAGAGCCGGACCTTCCGGGGCCAGCCGATCAACAAAGTGGAGAGACTCGGTGGAGAGGTTCATCCGCTGGCGGGCCAGCTCGGTACAGTCCCGCACGAGGAGCGCGAGATCGACCGTCGCCCGACTCCGGGATCGTCCCCGATGCCCTGTCTGGCTGGCCCGTAAGACCTGCTCGACGGTATGCAACAGCCGATCATTTTCGTGGAGCATGACGCGGTAGAACTCCTGACGTTTCTCCTCGCTCAATTCGTGCTTTTGGAGCGTTTCGAGATAGAGACGGATCGACGCGATCGGAGTCTTTAGCTCGTGGGTAACGGCGTTGAGGAAACTGTCGTGCTGTTCATTGCGCCGAATTTCCCGGACCAGATAGATGGTATTGAGCACCAGACCCGCAATGATCAGGAGAAAGAAGGTGACCCCCAACACCAGCATGGCGACCTGGCGCCAGTGAAAGACGATCCAGCCGATATTGAGGGCAATGGCGAGGACGACGAGGCAGATCCCGAGGATGGTGAAGAAGTAGACCGATTTCCGATTGCCAGAGGTCGTCATGGCTCGAATTGTAGGACATCACGGAGCGGCTGACAACGGGGTGGTGGGCGGGGCAGGGCTTTTGCAAGGTCGATATTGATGGAGTCAGGTTGACCAAACGTACGTAGAGGAGACACACACATCTGAGCAAGCCTGAAGACACACCTTTCATTATTTGATCACGGTCTGTTGACACGAGAGCCGGGCAGGAGTGTTGTGTCAGCTTCCGCCCCGAAGGGGTGGTGCATAACCAGGGTTGCACCCTGGGTATGCGGGGGGGAACCATTCTGGCGTTCTGAAGGAACGCCAGATCAAGGTTAATCTG
>JBEIJP010000680.1:0-2186 GCA_040380245.1 Acidobacteriota bacterium
GAAGAGCCGTGGCGCACAACAATCGCGTCGGGGGCCATCGCCTCCAGGTTGAGCGCCGTGTCGATCAGCGTCTCCCCCTTGACCACACTCGAGGTCGAGGCCGAGATATTGATCGAATCGGCGGAGAGCCGCTTCGCGGCGATCTCGAAGCTGGTCCGGGTGCGGGTCGAGGCCTCGAAGAAGAGGTTGATCACCGTCTTTCCGCGGAGGGCAGGTACTTTTTTGATCGCGCGGGTGCGAATGTCACGGAAGGTCTCGGCCGTATCGAGGAGAAACCGGATCTCCTCCGGGCTCAACCCAGCAATGCCGAGCAGGTCTTTGCGATGGTATGCCATAGGGGAATGCCGAAATGAGTCTGCCTGCCGTCACTCCAATTCGACCAGGATGACCTGTTCGGTCTCGTCAAATTCCGGAAGCATCACTTTGACAATCTCCCGCTCGGTGGTGGAGACCGTCTTGCCGACATAGTCGGCCTGGATCGGGAGTTCACGCCAGCCACGATCGACCAGGACTGCCAATTGAACGCGCCGGGGCCGACCAAAATCGATCAGCTCATCGAGCGCGGCGCGGACTGTCCGGCCAGTATAGAGAACATCGTCTACCAGAATGATCGTCTTGGCGGTGACATTGCCGGGAAGCTCGGTTCGATTGACCACGGGGCGATCGCCAACCGTGCTCAGATCATCCCGGTAGAGGGTGATGTCGAGGGCGCCGGTGGTGACAGTCACCCCATCCATCTCGAGGATCTTGGCGGCGAGCCGGCTGGCGAGGGGGACGCCACGCCGACGAATTCCGACCAGCACAACCTCACTCAGATCCGGGTTGTTCTCGACGATCTGGGAAGCCATCCGCATCAGAACCCGGTCGATGTCTCCAGCCGACATCAGTCGCTGTTTTTCCAGAAAGTGCATCTCGAAGATCCCCCCGTGAGGGTAGTGGCGTTGACGCTGTTTACTGACCAGCCAGGCGAGCCGACAGCCGGCCCTGAAACTTGCGGATGCGGCGGGCGTTCTCCCCCAGGTCGCTCTTGCCGACCCGCGACCGGGAACGGACGTGGACCTCGATGACCCGGTCAGCTTCCGAGAGGGTGACGGTGACGTCGTCACGGAAACGAAAGACGGGGACTGTGGCAACCGCCTCGACCAGCCCCAGATCCGCGTTGGCCTCCCGGATCTCCCATTCCATCTCCTGAGCGACATCGAGGACCGCGTTAAAGACCTCAACCTTCTGCCGTCCGGCGAACCTTTGAACCTGCAGATCGGGGTATTCCGGCGTCTCACCGGTCCGGATATCGTTGATCTTGGGCCAGATCAGTCCGAGCATCATCGGGGACATCGCCAGGAGAATGATGCCGACAATCAATCCCGTATAGATCTTATTGAACTGTTTCATGTTCTTCTCCCAGTCACGGATGGTCCCTGCCGGCCCTGATTTCGCAAGGGTCAAAAACCGACAGTACGATACACGAGCCAGCGCGGCAAAGTAAATGGCGCGTCCCCGGGAGCCGTCCGGCCCGACCAGATCGGCGGGTGCGCGAGAACGCCGCCTTGGCCATTGGCGGCCATTCTGGTACACTTCGCCTCTTCCGTTGCCGGGCTGCCAGGAAGGCGTCCGGTAAGCGCACGGATGCCGGCTACCAGACGGGAGGCCACCGGAGACTCCTCCGACAACCGTGGCGGCAGGAGAATCACCCGAAGCGGACCAGCAAGGGATCAGGCATGATCGACACGATTGCCCTTGTCGAAGAGAATGAGCGGAGCGAATCGGCGTCTGGTCGACGGTACGGGCGATTGCGTGTCCGACTGTCCCAACCGGGCAGTGACGCGATATCGATCCTTCCGGGCCAGTTCGCGATGATCCGTCCCCGCTCGCTCTATGAGCCACTGCTGCGACGAGCCATGGCCTTCTACCGGGTGGGGAGAGCGCCGGATGGCCAGCGGTGGACCGAATTTCTCTACCAGATTCTCGGTCGCGGAACGCAGGCACTGGCGCGCTTGCGCGAAGGGGATGAAGTCGAGCTGCTCGGCTCCCTCGGGAACTCGTTCGATATCACTGCCGCCCGAGAGCGGGAGGCGTTGCTGGTCGGCGGCGGGACAGGTTCCCCCGCGCTCTACCTCCTGGCGGGTTCCCTGCTCGAACAGGGCGTCCGTTTGCGGCTCTTCCTGGGCGGTGCCAGCCAGGGCGAC
>JBEIJP010000681.1:0-2185 GCA_040380245.1 Acidobacteriota bacterium
CCCCGACGACCACCGTCTCGCCCGAGATCGCCACGGACGATCCGAAGAGATCATTCGCCTCCGTATTGCTCGCCTTGAGATATGCCTGCTGACTCCATGTCGTTCCGTTCCTCACAAAGACATAGGCCGCCCCGGAGTTGCCCGCGCTGTTGTTTGCCTGATCTCCACCGACTCCCGTCGCGTTGCCGTCTTCCAACAAAGCGGCGACGACGACCGTCTCGCCCAAGATCGCCACGGAATAGCCGAAGTGATCCCCCGCCCCGGTGTTGCTCGCCTTGAGGTAGGCCTGCTGGCTCCACGTCGTTCCGTTCCTCACGAAGACGTAGGCGGCGCCAGAGTCGACCTGGCTGTTGTTTGCTTGATTTCCACCGACCCCTGTCGCGTTACTGTCTTCCCCCCAAGCCCCGACGACGACCGTCTCGCCCGAGATCGCCACGGACGAGCCGAAGAGATCATTCGCCTCCGTATTGCTCGCCTTGACATAGGCCTGCGGGGTGATTGTTGGGTCGATCGTCAAGGGGTAGATTGCCGTCTGATCCTCCACGATCAACCGGAGTTGCGCCTCCCCCTCCCACTCGAGTCTGGCTGCGACCTCCCGCCCTGCGGCGTCGATCACTGTCAGCCCGCGATACCGCACCAGCGCTTCTCCCGGCTGACGCCCGAAGGTGGCCCCTCGCCCCTCGTCGATCACCTCGACCTGCTTCCATCCTCCTCGCACGCTCATCCGCAGCTCCAGCGAAGCCTCTTCTTCCCCGGGTCTCTCCCGAATCGTGTACCCGTGCTCCAGCCCCTGCTTCCGGTTCTGGTACCACTCCTCCAGGTTCCCGTCCCATTGATACCCGATCCGTCGGCCACTCACCCTGACTCTCGGCGTCCACTCGCCCATCGACCGCTGCTCCGCGCCCACTCCGTAGCTGACCAGTTCCAGCCCCCAGCGCCAGTCGCCACCTTCCATCCGTACCTCCGCTCCCCGCTCCGCGAAGGTCGCCTGCAACCCCACCCCCGCGCTCACCGCTCGCCATCCAGTCTGCCTGTCCGGGGCCGCCTCGATCGCGTGCTTCCACTCCTCGTGCGCTGCCAGAATCCCCTGCCAGTCCGTTCGCTCCAGCCCCACCGGCAGTTTCTCCGCCGTCCCCGTTCGGGGCTGACTCTCCGCGCTCCCCCCCGCCGCGTCCAATCGTAGCTCTGTTCCCACTCTCAGGCTCATCCCGATCAACACCAGGATTCCCATCAGCCATTTGGTGATTGTCATTCTCATTTTGTCTCGATTCTACTCAAAGGTAGTTTATTCTCGTTTTTAAAGCGCCGAGCACTTTGCCTGCCTGGTACATAGACAGACCTATCCCTATCGGCCCAGGTGGTCATCCAATGGGTCGTTCTTGTCGATCGTGATTCATGATTCGGCAACACGTCGGCCGACGCGCACCCGCGCGAGATTACACTAAGAGCTACCTGTGCGTTTTCTGGACGTCACAGGCTCCAAGCGTGTCCGCAGATCGGTCAAGGGAACATCCAAGATAGACCAATCGCTTCACCGAACCGTGATCGATTTGTTCCGCTTATTCTTTCGTCTGGCAGGGTTAGGTGGTTTCGAGGCTGGCTGGCTAACCGGTGCATTACGTTTTTTGCTGTACCATTGAGAACATAGTGAGAGCCCCTTGTCAACCCTGATTCTTAAGAAGGCATCGAATTTTTCTTAGGTAAGGGCGAAAAATAGGGAAGCTTATAAGACCCTTCCGTCATGCGAGAGAAAGAAATCCTGGAAAAGCGGCTTGGCCTGACCGCTCCCTGGAACATCGAGAAGGTGGATCACCAGATGAGAGAGATGAGGATCACCTTGAGATTGACTCATCAGCCATTCTGGTGGTTCCGATACCAGGGATATGACGCGGAACGCCCCAGCCACGATCATGGCCAGCGTCCGTGGAGGCACCTCGACACCTGTGGGGATGTCGCGAGGATCGAGGCCGGGGTTCCCCGGGTTGACTGTCCGAAACACGGAGGTCGTCAAGCCCGCTTCTCGTGGGCGGAACCTTGCAGACGGTTCACCTTCTGGTTGGAGGCGCGAACGATCTTCTGGCTCAAAGTTGCCACGATCAACGCGGTCTCTGACGAGATGAAGACCACCTCGGACCAGGCCTCGGGAATCAGGGAACTGGAAATCTCTCCTGAGCAGGACCGTGCG
>JBEIJP010000682.1:0-2178 GCA_040380245.1 Acidobacteriota bacterium
CTGCCCAGCGGCGGCGACACGAGCTATGCCGGCATTTTCCGCCGGGGCTCGCAGGTGCTCGTCTCCTACTATGCGGCGCACGAGGGGAAGACCGCGATCTACCTCGCCATCGTCGATCCGTCGGCTCCCTGATCTTTCTCTCGAATTTGTTGGAAACGGAAGCGGCCCCCGCTTCGTCTCTAATTCGGCACGATTCCCCCGTCACCGCGTCGACTCCCGGAGCGTGGGCGTTGCAGATCTCTGGCGCAGGGCGATGAGGGCGCTACCGTAAAGTCGAGTCACGACGGGCAGCGAAGACGGGCAGGCCAGCGGGTGGGACCTCCGCACCTGCCTCCCACCACCGAAATTGACTGAAGGAGCAAGTATGAAGAAAGAGCGAGCGCAGTTGTCGAGGCGGAAATTTGTGACGGGGACGACCGGAGCGGCCGTCAGCGCGATGATCCTTCCCCGCCACGTCCTGGGAGGCGCCGGCTACCAGGCCCCGAGCGACACCATCCATTTCGCCCTCATCGGCTGCGGCGGACAGGGCAAGACCGACTCCGGCGAGCTGATTCAGGGCGGCCAGAAGATGGTCGCCATGTGCGATGTCGATTACGGCTATGTCGACCGCGAGATCGACCGGATGACGCGGCCGCGCCCGATGGGGGGACGCCCCGGCGGCCCCAACGCTCCCACCCCCACCCCCGAGCAGGCCGCGCGGATGCAGCAGATGCAGCAACAGCAGCTCGCCCGCGCTCAGCAGCTCAAGGAGGCCTACCAGAGCGCCAAACGCTACACCGACTACCGCAAACTGCTCGAAGAGCGCAAGGACATCGACGCCGTCGTCATCGCCACCCCGGACCACACCCACGCCGTCATCGGCAAGGCCGCCATGGAGCTGGGCAAGCACGCCTACATCGAGAAGCCCCTCACCTGGTCTGTTCAGGAAGCCCGTGTCCTGCGTGACGTCGCCGCCCGAACCGGCGTCGTCACTCAGATGGGCAACATGGGCCATTCCAGCGAGGGCGCGGCGCTGATCAACGAGTGGATCCAGGCCGGCATCCTCGGCAAGGTGACCGAGGTCCACATCTGGACCAATCGCCCCGTCAACTTCTGGCCACAAGGCGTGCCGCGTCCACAGGCGACCGCGGCGGCACCCCCCGCGGCCGGCGCGCAAGGCCGCGACTGGACCGCCCGCCGCGTCAACCAGGCGCTCGTCCAGGCGATGGGCGCCGAGGGCGTTCCCGCCGGCGTCGACTGGGACCTCTTCCTCGGACCCGCGCCGGAAGTGCCCTACCATGGCATCTACCACCCCTTCAACTGGCGCGGCTGGGTCGACTGGGGAACCGGCGCCGTCGGCGATATGGGCGCCCACCTCATCGATCATCCCTACTGGGCGCTCGGCCTGACCTATCCGAAGAGCGTCGAAGCGACCTTCTCCCCCCTTCGGGATGGACGATCAGAACCGCCCGGCCAGCTACCCGCTCGCCTCCCAGATCGTCTACCATGTCCCGGCGAGAGGCGCCGCGCCCCCTGTCAAGCTGGTCTGGGTCGATGGCGGACTTATGGCGCCCCGTCCCGCCGCCCTCCCCGACAATGTCCCACTCAACCCCGGCGGCGGCGTCATCTTCATCGGCGAGAAGGGCATCCTCGTCCACGGGACGTATGGCGCCAACCCTCAGCTCTACCCGCAATCGCTCCACGAGGCGGCAGCCAAGGTCCCCAAGACCTTCTTCCGAGTCGCTAAGAGCGGCGAGGGCCAGTTTGCCCAGGCTCTCCACCGCATGAACTGGATCCATGCCATCCGCGGTCGGGAGAAGGCCATCTGCTCCTTCGACTACGCCTCGCGCCTCACCGAGACCATGCTCCTCGGCTGTGTCGCCATGCGGGTGGGTCAGGGCAAGCGGCTCTACTGGGATGGCGAGACAGGTCAGATCACCAACGACCCGTCCGCCAATCAGTTCCTCCACCGCGAATACCGCAAGGGCTGGACTCTCTAGGACTGCTCTCTGTTAGATCGGCCCTCCCCTCTCCCGTTGAGATACGAGAGAGAGGAGGGCTGTTTTGCGTGAGGCGGACTTGGGTCTGGTGGGCTATGTGGGGATTTCTCACGCGAAGACGCGAAGACGCAAAGGGGGAGGTAGGAGAGAGGAGGTAGGAGAGAGGAGGTAGGAGGTAGGAGAGAGGAGAGAGGAGAGA
>JBEIJP010000683.1:0-2175 GCA_040380245.1 Acidobacteriota bacterium
CCTGGGAGTGCTGTTGCGGATACATTCATATGGGTTGATCCAAAAGTAGGAGTGACCTTCTACCGCGGGGGCAACCTAACCGTTTCGACTTGCCTGCCCCTCTCAGGTAACCGCTTGGTAGCCGATCGTGTGAATGGAAGGTTCAGGTATTCCAACCTGCCGATCAGAAGCTATTTGATCAAATGAAGAAGATACTGGCCATACGCGTTCTTCTTCATCGGGGAAGCAATCCGCTCGACGTCCTCCGCGCTGATCCAGTTGCGGGTGTAGGCAATCTCGTCGAGGCACGCCACCATCAGCCCCTGCCGCTCCTGCAGCGCCTGAATGAAGCCGCCCGCTTGCTGCAGCGACTCGTGCGTCCCGGTATCGAGCCAGGCAATCCCTCGACCCAGCCGCTCGACGTGAAGGGCACCGAGCTCGAGATAGCAACGATTGAGGTCCGTGATCTCGAGCTCGCCCCTCGCAGAGGGGGTCAATCCTCGGGCCAGGTCCACCACACGTGCGTCATAAAAATAGAGCCCCGTCACTGCCCAGGGCGAGCGGGGGAGTTTGGGTTTCTCTTCCAGGCCGATGGCCCGTCCGGAAAGATCGAACTCAACAACTCCGTAGCGCTCAGGATCTCGTACCTGATAGGCAAAGACGGTCGCCCCTTGTTGACGGTGGGCTGCCCGCTGCATATCGTCAACCAGGCCATGGCCATAGAAGATGTTATCCCCGAGAATGAGCGCGACACGGCTGTCTCCAATAAAACGGTCCCCAATGAGGAAGGCCTGGGCGAGCCCTTCAGGGCGGGGCTGTACCGCATAGGTCAGGTCAATCCCATATTGGGCGCCATCCCCGAGGAGTCGTTGAAACTGGGGTTGATCCTCGGGCGTCGTGATGATCAGAATCTCCCGAATCCCAGCCAGCATAAGGGTTGAGAGGGGGTAGTAGATCAACGGTTTGTCATACACAGGCAGGAGTTGCTTGCTGATCGACTTGGTGATGGGGTAGAGCCGGGTGCCCGATCCACCAGCGAGAATGATGCCTTTCATAAAGTTTGGGTCCTGGTTCATGAATGAGAAATTAGAGAGCGCTACCGCTCGGGGCAACTTCAGCTGGATCTTTGGAGAGACCCAGTCGTTGGCGATCGTACTTGTCGCGCAGCACGGTCTCAACCCAGCCCTGATGATCCAGGTACCAACGAACGGTGCGGGACAGTCCTGACTCGAAGGTGACCGATGGTGTCCACCCCAGCTCTGTCCGGATTTTTCGGGCATCGATGGCGTAGCGACGATCGTGGCCGGGGCGGTCAGTCACAAACGTTCGCAGATCGAGGTAGCTGGTCTTCCCGATTGCCCGGAGAGCCGGATTGGCCGCGGCGGGGCAGGCACGTTCGAGTTCGGCGCAGAGAAGATCGACAATCTGGAGGTTGGTGCGCTCGTTGCCTCCGCCAATATTGTACTTCTGCCCAGGTATGCCTCGATCAAGGACCAGGGAAATTCCTGCGCAATGATCCCCCACGTAGAGCCAGTCCCGGATGTTCCCGCCATCCCCGTAGATCGGAAGCGGCTGACCATCCAGGCCATTGAGGAGCATCAAGGGAATGAGCTTCTCCGGAAATTGATAGGGTCCGTAATTGTTCGAGCAGTTCGTCGTTAGAGTAGGGAGGCGATAAGTCTCATGCCATGCCCGAACAAAATGATCCGCCGCCGCTTTCGAGGCGGCGTATGGAGAGTTCGGAGCATACGGAGTCTCTTCCGAAAAGAGGCCATCGGGCCCGAGCGAACCGTAGACCTCATCGGTCGAGACGTGCAGGAATCGAAAAGACTGACGGCGCGGATCGTCGAGGGTGGAGAAGTAACGGCGAGCGGCTTCCAGAAGAACAAAGGTGCCTCGAACATTTGTCTCCAGAAAGGGGGTGGGATCGTCAATCGAACGGTCGACGTGAGACTCAGCCGCAAAATTGACAATCGAAGTCGGCTGAAAATCCGTCAGGAGAGATTCGACCAGCGACGGATCGACGATGTCTCCCCCGATGAACCGAACTCGGTCCGACCGCAGCACCGGCTCGAGATTGGCAAGGTTACCCGCATAGGTCAGTTTGTCGAGAATTGCCAAAGTGGCTGGTGTATGCTCTAGCAGGTGGTGGACAAAGTTGGCTCCAATGAAGCCAGCCCCACCCGTTATCAAGAC
>JBEIJP010000684.1:0-2173 GCA_040380245.1 Acidobacteriota bacterium
CATGCGGGTCTGAAGACCCGCGCCCCCAGTATCATGGCTACAGTGTAGTGGCGGTTCGCGAACCGGCCCTACACTCGTCTACCGTTAGAACTCTTCGATGACCGATCGGCC
The DNA here is from genome assembly GCA_040380245.1 of Acidobacteriota bacterium. GTDB lineage: Bacteria > Acidobacteriota > Blastocatellia > RBC074 > RBC074 > CAIOZW01. The sequence continues at coordinate 112 of JBEIJP010000684.1, forward strand.
GGCAGAGCAATCCCCCGAGGTCCACTGCCACGCTTCGTGAAGCCTGATTCGCCCGTCGGGCAGCACCTCCGGAGTCGAGTGGCAGACCCCGGTCTGCAGTTCGTGGCTGGTATTGACGTGGTGGTAGCGCATCTCGATCACCCCATCTCCATCGACCAGCCCAATCAGGTGGCCGGAGAGGATCGCGCCGCCCGCGTAGGTGGCGGTGACGACCTGCCCCTGCTGTGAGTAGATGAAGACGGTCTCGGCTGAGGTCTCCGAGTTTGAACTCTTGTCGACCGGTCGAAATCGCCGGCCATGGTAGTTGATTGTCATTACGCAGCATCCAGGCAGGTCAGATTCATCTGACCGGTGAGCGATAACATTATCAGGTCCACCAATCGCCATGCCGCAATGGTCACGGGCTGGCAGACGATCGGGACGGCATGGCGCGGATACGGCATCGCGTGTAGCGTTGCAGCATTATCGGGTAGATGTTGACGACGACGTTTCCGGCGCTCAGGTAGACCGCCCAGCCGTGCCACTCAAGGCTGAACGCATAGGCGGCCGAGAGAACGCCAAGAGCCAGCAGCACCAGGTGGCCGCGCTCGCTCTGCTCCGTGCGGATGATGAAGTCGGCGGCGGCCCGTCTTCCCCGAATCACGCGGTATTGTGGATTGGATCTGCGCTCCCAGCGGTTCGCCAGATCTCCGTCGTGAGCGAAGCGACTGAAGAGGAGGACGGCCAGTGACTCGTAGATTCGCCCTTGGCGCTCAAAAGAATGAAGATTGAAGTAGGATCGCGGGAGGAGCCACCAGAAGGCGAGGGAAACAATGACTGGGAGAACGAACCACCCTCCGGGCAGCAGACCGCCGCCGGGATAAGCAAACGGCCTCAGCGATCCCCAGACATACAGCCAGAACATGAGCAGCGGGCCCAGCCAGCCCCCGGCCATGCTCGCAAAGGGGATGATATTCAGGCCTTGCATGGGAGGGTCGTTTTGGATGGCTTGATACATACGCAAATCAGCCTGGCAGTACTGCGCCCAATTGTCATTCTACAGTTAAGAATCTGAAGTTGGGCCAAGGCGGCAGCTATGCGGCTGTCCAGGGATGGATCTTCTCGAGCTCGTCCGCGAGACGCTCGTGCGCGACCTCCGTGTCGTAGGCTGCCTGTGCCCGCAACCAATAGCCGTCTGTCAGGCCAAAGAAGCGGCACAGCCTCAGGTCAGTGTCTGCGGTAATTGAACGTCTGCCGGCAACGATTTCACTGATGCGGGTGGGCGGCACACCGATCTCTTTCGCGAGTCGATACTGGGTGATCCCCATCGGCTTGAGGAACTCTTCCAGGAGAAGCTCGCCTGGGGTTACGGGGAAAAGTGTCTTTGCCAAAACCTTCACCTTTGGTGGTAGTCGACAATCTCCACGTCGGCCACCTTCCCGGCAAGGAGTGCCTTTTTCGCCAATTGGCCGGGGACTTGGTGTTGTGATCTTACCGCCTGGCATAAACCACGCGCCTCAGTGTGCCGGCTCCAAACCCTTGCCAGGCAACTCTGCGCTTGGCCTGCTCTTGATTGCAGAGAGAATTTCATCCAGCGTCAGGTCTGCAAACAGCTGGTCGCGTTCCAGCGTATAGTCACTGTACCCTGCCGTAAACTGATTGAGGAAGCGCACGCTGTCCACAATTCCCAGTTCTTTCGTAAGCAAGGCAAGCGCCTGCTGGGTGACTTCGCTCAAGGATTTTGTCTGCATTTTCAATTGAAAATAACCTCATCGAGATCAAAGACCCTCAGGGCCCCGTTGAAATCGTCACAGATGGCCAGGATGAAATCAAAATTAGTGACTGAATGAGGATTATCAGCCGCCGCGCCGTGAGAAGCGGCAGGACGGCGGGGCCATACACCAGGGGCGGTTCACGAACCGCCCCTACTGACGGTATCATATCTCTCCTCCCAGCCTGAGAATAGTCCAACAGAGTCCACCAGCTCAAGACCCTCCCAAAGATCCTCTTCTCTCTTCTATCTCCTCTCTTCTATCTCCTCTCTTCTATCTCCTCTCTTCTATCTCCTCTCTTCTATCTCCTC
>JBEIJP010000685.1:0-2172 GCA_040380245.1 Acidobacteriota bacterium
CGGGGTCATCGTCCAGTTTGGCGGACAGACCCCCCTCAACCTGGCGATGCGGCTACATCAAGCGGGGGTCCCGATCATCGGAACCAGTCCCGAATCGATCGATCTGGCAGAGGACAGGAAGCGGTTTGGTGAGCTCCTCGCCGAACTAAACATCCCGCAGCCCATCAACGGCACAGCGGCCACGGTCGAAGAGGCACGCCGCGTCGCCGCCTCGATCGGCTATCCAGTGCTGGTCCGTCCGAGCTATGTCCTCGGCGGCCGGGCGATGATGATCGTCTACGACGAGAACAGCCTGGAGAACTACATGCGCCACGCGGTCGCCGCCTCTCCGGAGAGGCCGGTCCTGATCGACCGCTTCCTGGAGGACGCGTTCGAGGTCGACGTCGATGCCCTCGCCGACGGTGAACGCTGCGTCATCGCCGGGATTCAGGAGCATATCGAGGAAGCGGGCATTCACTCTGGCGACTCTTCGTGCGTGCTTCCGCCGTACATGGTCAAGCCCGAACACCTCGACACCATGCGACGGTATACCCGTGCCCTCGCCCGAGCTCTCGAGGTCAAAGGGCTGATGAACCTGCAGTTTGCCATCAAGGACGACATCGTCTACGTGCTGGAGGTCAATCCACGCGCCTCCCGGACCGTCCCCTTTGTCTCAAAGGCGACGAGTGTCCCGCTGGCGAAGCTGGCCTCCCTGATCATGACGGGTCGGCGACTCGGGGAGTTTGGGCTGCAGGACGAGCTGCCCGTTCGCCACTTCTTCATCAAGGCGCCCGTCTTTCCTTTCGTCAAGTTTCCGGGCGTCGACCCGGTGCTGGGCCCCGAAATGCGGTCGACCGGTGAAGTAATGGGGATGGCGGAAAGCTTTGGCCTGGCGTTCGCCAAGGCGCAGATGAGCAGCAACGCCAGCCTCCCCCTGGGCGGAACGGCCTTCCTCAGCGTCAACGACAATGACAAGAAGAACGCGGTCCGGATCGCGAAGCGGCTGCACGAGATCGGCTTCCAGATCATTGCCACGCGGGGGACCGCCAGCGTTCTCACCGAGGCCGGGATCCCCTGTGACCGGGTCTTCAAGGTCAACGAGGGGCGCCCCAATGTCGTCGATCTGATCAAGAGCAACGAGATCGACCTGATCGTCAACACCCCGCTCGGTCGCGCGTCTTATTACGATGAGCGGGCGATTCGACGCGCCGCCATGCAGTACGGGGTCGTCACCTTCACCACTCTGACGGGCGCCAACGCCGCGACCAGCGCGATCGCCGCCTTACGACAAACGAATGGCTTCTCGGTCATCAGCCTCCAGGAACATCACGCGATCTCTTCCCTTCCCTGATCGCCTTCTCCCACGACGAATGAACGAGAAAGCCCCGGGTCTCCGGGGCTTTCTCGTTGGCATCAGAGAAATCTGATTTGGAGAGTGGGCTAGGATCGGCCCATCGAGAGGTAGTGGAAGGGGTCGACCGGTCGATCGTGAAGGCGGACCTCATAATGGCAGTGGGGCGCCGTCGAACGGCCGGTGCTGCCAACCGCTCCGATCTTCTTCCCCCGCGTGACGTGTTGTCCCACTTCGACATCGATGCTCGACATATGGGCGTAGCGGGTGGTCAATCCATAGCCGTGGTCAATGACCACGACATTGCCGTACCCCTGATAAGAGCCAGCGAAGAGAACGATCCCATCCGCTGTGGCGCTGATGGGGGATCCGTGATTGGTCGCGATATCGAGTCCGGAGTGCATCTCATACCCGCCCCCTCCAAACGGATTGCGCCGCGAACCAAAGCCATCGGAGACATAGCCCCGGACGGGCCAGCCGGTAGGGGTGGAGGCCAGGCGCAGCTGGCTGCGATCGTAGACCACCTTGATCTCTCGCAGCTCGCTCTCCAGCGCCTCCGTGGCCAGTTCGATGTCATTGAGATTGAACGATCCCATTTCACCAGGTCCTCCCTGGCCTACCGATTTCGCCCCCTCGGTAGTTCTGGCGATGCCACTGGTCTCCGCCAATTTCCGCTGAGTCGTGTCCAGAAAAGAGAGCTTGGTCTGCAGCAACTCAAACTTACTGGTCGCTTCGCGATTCTGCTCCCGTAGCTTCCGGTTTTCCCGTTGCGTCAGGTTGAGCTTGGTCACCACCACCGCGTGCTGTGCAATGACATACATCCCGTAGAGAACCGTTAGCAG
>JBEIJP010000686.1:0-2170 GCA_040380245.1 Acidobacteriota bacterium
GCCGTGGATCCCCGCGGGCGTGATCATGGGCCCGCCCAAAAAGGGAGGTCCCCTGAAGACCAACGGCACCGCCTGGGAGCACTCGGCCATCTCGGCCACCATCGTCGACCTCTTCGGCCTCCCCAAGTACCTGACGAAGCGCGACTCGTGGGCTGGCTCGTTCTCGGAGCTGTTGACCGAGGCGACGCCGCGCGACACACCGATGCACCTGCCTGACGCGCCCCCGCCCACGAAGAAGGCCGCCTTCCACAGCTGCGGCGACAAGGACGACATCTCGCGCAAGCAGCGCCGCGACGTCGATCTCTGGACTCGTCTCAATGGGGTGGCTCCGCCAAACAATTGGGAGGCGATGAGCTACGAAGAGCTCCAGGCATGGATTCACACTCAGTACCAGATCTGGCGACATGGAGATCTGAGTGCGGAGGCTGTCGAGAAGGCCGCCGAGGTGGCCGAGGCGGCCGTGAAGGACGAAACCATCTGCCACATTCCCACGCCTGAGCGCAAGTAGGCTGGCTTCGAAACATCTGAAGTCGTAAAAGAGTGGGTCGCAGCTGCGTGCACAAGGTCAAGCTTTATGCACCCGATTAACACCCGACCTGCGATTGCACTTATTTCGCACCGACGTCCCCAGGTTAGCTAGCCCGGTTCGACCGTGACCGGCGTACCGGGCCCGTCGGTACCGCGTATTAGCGTTCGCGCGCGGGCGATCGTTTTGCGCGCGGGCGATCGTCTAAAACGGTTAACCGCTTTGCGCTTTAACGTCGACCCGCAAGGCCGTATCACGCGATCGACGTGCGAATCGCCAATCGCGCCCCGCCGCGGGCCCCGCGCGTCGTGCGTCGTGCCGCGCGGACCGGCCTCGGGTAGCGGGGCGAGCGGTGCCGTTCGGCTTGGGCTTCGGGGTTGCGCGGCCCGCCCGGTACTGATGCGTCGTTTCGGTCCCGCGGCATTTTTATGAGAACGCCCGCCGGCATGAGAACGCGATCACGCAAGCGGCGCGCCCGGACACGCGGCCCGGCCATGGCTACAGGCCCCACGGGCGCGGCCCACACGGGCCAGCCGCTCTCCTACGGAGGGCGAACTCGCAAAACCTTCCCCCGCCCGGCCACCCTCAGATGACAGGCCCGACGCCCTCGCGACACGCCAGCACGATCAGCGGCGTAGTGGGATCGCGTCTCTCTGTCTCGCCGTATAGCGACTCTGCTCCCCGCGGCTCGCGCATGGCCCCGCGACCATGCATCCTCACACCCTCCACCCGAGTGCCTCATTTGCTCCTTAGGGTCGGTTGTATGTCTCGCAGCGCCCTCCTCACATGCAGTCCATGGTCAACGGTCGCCTCTCCGCTGCGACCGTCTTTCTCCAAACGACCCTCCTCACGCCATCGACTAGGGACGACGAGGGACGGCTTTCGGGGGTAGAGACGGCGGCGGCTCTGTGGCCCTTCACCCGGGGTTCACACAGCATCACCAGCAACATCGTCCCCAGCGCCGCTCCCCACTCCCCCGCCTCCCGCGCGCGTCAGCGCCACTGCACCTCCCCCCACCGCCCCCCCCCCACCTCGCGTTTCCCGCCGCTGTCTCCGCCGCCAGACTCAGGCATTGGAGACCAGCTCCGAGGTCCCCACAGGAAGCCGGGCACTTCCGAGGTCCCCACAGGAAGGAGGAGCCCCACAGGCCGCACTTCCGAGGTCCATCACACTTCCCGGCGCCTGCAGCATTGGAGGCATCGGAGCCATTTTATGACCGAGGGTGTCCGGATACCGGTAGGCGAGCGGCGGCGGCGGTGCGCCAAAGCCACTCACGCCCATGGCCATCCCCATCGTCGGCGGAACTGCGTGCGAGAGCGATGGCTCGCTTTTGATAGCTTCGTCAGCCGTCGATGGTTCGCTTTTGATGGTCGCGTCATCCGTCGCCGGCGCGCCATCCCGGGCGTCTCCGAGAGGCGGAATTCCATTAGGGAGCGGCGGCGGCTCGTAAGGGCGCCACAGCTGAGAGAGATGGGAAGGCGGCGCGCCGCCGATTGAAAAGGGAGCGACGGTGGCCGGTACGCTCGGCGGCGGCGGTACCACCGCCGGCCCGACGAGGACGTTGGGCGCCCCCCCACCTCCCCCACCCCCCGGTACCACCGCCGGCCCGACGAGGACGTTGGGCGCCCCCCCACCTCCCCCACC
>JBEIJP010000687.1:0-2170 GCA_040380245.1 Acidobacteriota bacterium
CCTCCAGGCCGCGCTATGGTGCGGGATCCTGGCCGGATGGCCGACAGAGATACCCGCCCAGACCGATCCGTTCCAGCCGGTACGGCGAGCGATCCGCGCGCAGATGGAGCAGCGCAATGTGCCCTCGGTGGCAGTGGCGGTCGCCCGCGATGGGCAGATCGTCTGGGAGGAGGGCTTTGGATGGGCCGATCGGGAGGGACGGGTCGCCGCGACGCCCCACACGAGCTACTCGCTGGCCTCGATCTCCAAGCCGGTCACCGCGACTGGGCTGATGGTGCTGCGGCAACGGGGGCAGCTCGACCTCGATCGACCGCTTGAGGACTATCTGGGAGAGCCGAAGATCCGGGTTCGGGTGGGCGAGTCGAAGGAGATCACCGCGCGCCGGATCGCCAACCATTCGGCCGGCTTGCCGCTCCATTACCAGTTCTTCTACGCGGACGAGACGATGCGTCCGCCGTCGCGCGAGGAGACGATCCGACGTTATGGCCAGGCCATCACCGCGCCGGGGGAGAGGTACCAGTACTCCAACCTCGGGTATGGCGTTCTCGACCACCTCATGACGCGGATCAGCGGTCGCGAGTTCGAGGAGTTCATGCGGAACGAGGTCTTCCTTCCGCTCGGGATGACCCGCTCGACCATTGCCGTCCGACCGCTCAGCCAGCTCGGGCTCGACAAGGATCAGGCGATCCGCTACGGAGTCGATGGGCTGCCGATTCCCTTCTACGAGTTTGACCATCCGGGGGCGTCGGCGGTCTATGCCAGCGCGCACGATCTGGTGCGGTTCGGGATGTTCCATCTCAAAGCCCATCTGCCGGACCAGCGGCCGATCCTCGACGACGCCGCGATCGAGGAGATGCAGCGTCCCACCGTCAAGGCCGAGGACGTCTGGAGTTACGGCGTCGGCTGGCGGACAGGGCTCCACTTCTCTGGGCGCCGGGTCGTCTTCCACACCGGCGGAATGGGGGGAGTCAGCGCGATCCTCTGCCTCTTGCCAGACGATCGGATCGCCTTCGTCGTGCTGGCCAACGCCAACAACGATCTGCCGGGGCAGCCGCCCCTGCCGAGCGTCATCCGCGACGAGATCATCGCCGCGCTCTTCCCGGGCGCTCCCCGGGCGGCATCGCCGGCCAATGCCGCGGCCTCCCGGCCATTTACGCCTCCGGAGTCGCTGCTGGGTCGATGGCGTGGGCGGGTCGAGACGTGGCAGGGTGAACTGCCGCTGACGCTCGATTTTCAAGCGGACGGCGATGTGCACGCGCGGCTCGGCACGCAGCTGACGACGCTGCTCAATCGACCCAACTTTCAGGATGGCTCTCTGACCGGCGTCATGAGCGGGGACATCGGAACGGAGGACGCGAACCGCACCCGGTATGTGCTGAGCCTCTCGCTCAAGCTGCGCGGGGAGAGGCTGACGGGTGGGATCACCGCGCTCTCGCTGCCCGGAAAGCGGGTCGGTAATGCCCTGACCTACTGGACGGAATTGAAGAGGGAGGCAGAGGCTGGGAAGAAGGAAGGTACCCGATGAAGCGCGCGATTCTGCTCTGGCTGCTGCTCTGTTCGGGCCTCAGCGCCAGCGCCCAGGTGACGGCGATCCGGGCGGGCAAGCTGGTCGACCCGGAGAGCGGAACGACGCTCACCAACCAGGTGATCCTGGTCGAGGGGCGCACCATCCGGGCCGTCGGCGCGGAGGTGGCGATCCCTCCCGGAGCCACGGTGATCGATCTCTCCCGGATGACCGTTATGCCGGGGCTGATCGATTGCCACACGCACGTCTGTTCGAGCGTACCCAGCCGGCGCGGCCTTTCGCGCAAGGTAGCGCGCAGTGGGCAGATTGCCTACGACCTGGGCAACACGACCGGTTACAGGGCCATTCAGGGGGTCGCCAACGCCCGGACGATGCTCGAGGCGGGATTTACCACCATTCGCGATGTGGGCAACGCCGGCAACTACGCCGACGTCGACCTGCGGCGCGCCATCGCCGAGGGCCTGGTGCCCGGGCCAACGATGATCACGGCGGGCCGCATCATCGCGCCATTCGGTGGGCAGTACGCGCCGAGCGACCGTGGCTACACGATGAACCCGGAACGGCCTGGGCTCGGCGCGCCCGAGTATCTCTACGCCGACACCCGTGAGGAGCTGCGCAAGACCATCCGCGAAAACATCTTCCACG
>JBEIJP010000688.1:0-2169 GCA_040380245.1 Acidobacteriota bacterium
CCGGCCGCCTCGGGCAGGACAAGCCTGCCGGTCGCCAGCTCTTCGATCTCACGGGACGCCTTCTGGGCCGACGGGTCGGCGGATGGAGCCTGGAGAGCGGGAGCCGCTCCGCGGGTCGACATCAGCCAGACCCGCTCTTCGGGAGTCGCGCCGAGCGTCACGGCGACCAGGCCATCCCCGATCGACGCGGTCGTTACCGGGGAGGGTTGGCGGTCGAGCAAGGTCTGGCGCAGGCCGAGAAACGCCTGGTGGAGGAGAAAGCTTTCGGCCAGTCCGAGGCGGGCCGAGAGCGCCGCCTCGATCGCCTGCAGGGAGCCGAGTGGGTCGACGACCCGAAAGACCGTCCAGTCGATGGCATCGGCGGGGACCATCGCCAGTTGCCGAGTCGGCTCGTCCCCGAGCCGGAGCGTCGGCGCGAGCTGTTCAATCAGGTCCTGATTGAGCTGGACCAGCGTTTGGGTGCGAGCCCGCCCGTCCAGATGGGTCTCGGCGAAAGCGATGCCGTGGAAGAGGCGTGGCGCGATCGCGGTCACCGCCTCGCCCAGCATTCCCGCCAGTCCCCTCTCTTCCCCGATCTGCGGCGCGGCCCCCAACGGAGAGAGCAGCAGATACGCCCCCGAACGGAGCAACCGGGCCCCGCCATCGGCGGTCACATACCCATAGACGGAGGGGGATGGGGCGGTCGAGGGGAGGATTCGTTGTCGTGCCTGTCGCCAATAGAAGTCCCCGGCCAGATTGGGGATTCGGCCAAGATAGGCATCCAGACAGGCACGCAGGGCGGTGGACTGGTTGCTCACCATCCAGTACCCATCCACCCGGGCCGTGAAGAGGCCAATCTCCGGGGAGGCCAGGGGGTGATAGCTGACGATCTCGATGCCACTGTGCCGTTCGCGCCGTTCCTCCGTCGCCCCCAGCATCTGGTCGACCAGCGGCAACTTCGACGCCTGCTTCGTCCCCCATTGGGTCGGCGCTTCCGCGAGGAGGGTCCAGTGCGGACGGACCAGGTCGCCTCGAAGCTCGAGCGCCATGAGGACCAACGCCCATCGCCCCTGCAGCAGACCGGCCGCCTCGCCGGTCGTCTGCGCCATCCAGCCGGCCCACCCGCGGTTCCACCAGGTGGGCTCCCAGTCCCCCTTCGGCGCGACGAGCGGCCACGCCGCAAGCGCGGTCAAATGGCCGAGAAGCGCCGCCCCGGACTCGACTTCGAGATAGCTCATGGCCGTGGTGGGCACCGCCCTCGCCAGACTCTCCTTCCGGGGCGATTGAAGAATTCTCCACCCGATGATCGCGCCAATCAGGAGGAAGACGACCACTCCGGCGCCAGCGAGAGCCACCGGCCACCGCCGTCTGCGACCCCGGCGCGGCGGTCCATCCTCCTGAATCGTCGCCGGATCTGTCTTCTGATTCCATTCCTGACTCGTCATTGACCCCTCTTTCCAAATCAAGGACACTACTTTATCAGCGACCTAGCGGGCTGAGAAGAGGGGAAGAGACACCGGGGGCAGAGGAGCCTCCCTCGGGAGACTGTTGCCGGCTCGCTCCTGGGGCTCCATGGGAGGACCGCTTGATCGAACTCTTTTTGATGCGCCACGGAATCGCTCTCGATCTGGGTACGGGAGGAATCGTCCGGGATGAAGATCGCCCATTGAGCGAGGCCGGGCGAAAAAAGATGCGGGAGGCCGCCGAGGGCATCCGCTGGCTCGACCCTCGGTTCAATCTGATCTTGACCAGTCCCCTCCGGCGCTGTCGCGAGACGGCGGAGATCGTCGCGACCACCCTGGGGCAGCCAGAGATCGTCAGCCCCTTCGACGCGCTCGCCCCGGGCCAGGGGTTCCAGACGGAGGGGGACTCTCCCCCGCGCCTCATCACGGACCTGGCCGCCTCCTCTTTTGAGCGCGTCCTGCTCGTCGGTCACCTGCCCGACCTGGCCGAGTTGACCTCGTGGTTGCTGGCTGGCCACCGCAACTTGAACGTCGAGTTCAAGCGGGGTACCCTCTGTCTGATCGAAGTGACGAGCCTTCCCCCGCGAGGCCCAGACCGGTTGCGCTGGGTCTTGTCACCGGGCCAGCTGCGCCAGCTCGGTCATCGGCATTGATCCCGTCCGCGGAGAAATGAGCCACCCACAAGAGAGACACTAGAGAGAGACACTAGAGAGAGACACTAGAGAGA
>JBEIJP010000689.1:0-2167 GCA_040380245.1 Acidobacteriota bacterium
CCTGATTAAAGGCCATGACCGCCTCGCCAAACCGGTTCTCCCGAAAGTAGAGCAGCCCCAGCTGATTGAGCGCCACAGCGTACCGTGGAGAGACCCGCAGCGCCCGCGCCAGATCGCTGATCGCCGGGCCGATCTGCCCCGCCTCCTGCTTGCGCTGCGCCGACTCCACCCACTGTCTCGCTTCGACAGGGGGCTCCTTCTCGGATGACGGAGCGCGCCCCTTCTTCTCCTCCCCAGCGCCCGCCACCAGCGGCAGAAAGACCGGGTAGAGATCCAGCCCGCGGCTGATTCGCACCCTTCCGGTGAGGCCATCGAAACGGTTCCGCTGCCCCTCCACCGCCATCTCACAGAGGGGCTCCCCCTCGGCAGGCAGCGCCAGGCGCGCCACCCCAAGCGGACTGCTCTTGACCACCATCACCGTGCCGCCTGGACAGCGGACCGCCATCTCCACCTGCCGGGTAGACCTCTCTCCACCTGGAAGGAAGAACTGAAACTCGACGATCCTGGTCTCCGCCTGTCCGCCTCCAATCCCTGTCTGCCCACTCCCGTAAGCGTCGATTCCCCCAAGAATCAGACTTGCCGCGACCACGATCAGCCCCATTCCCATAGACGTCCCTGCCTTCCCTCACCACTGGTCATACAAGATATCGAAGAAAAATCCAGGAATTTGGATAAGAGTCTCTCGGCCACGCAGGCATCAAATTCCCAAAGTCCTTGCGAAAAAAGAAGATCCGCATTATCCCACGCGACTTGCACAGGATTTGCAATTTTAAAACTGTTACGAGCATTCATCTCGCGACCACATTTTACTACAGCAGTTGAAGAGGTGGATTCGACAGGGGCCCCCTGTCCAGAAACCGTACTTTTAGGGTGACTATTCACCCGATGGTTGGACGCTGGAGATCTGTCAACCGGACATCAACCCACCGTCCAGAATCAGCTCATCGACTCATATGGAACAAGGAGACCATCAATGAGAAAATTGGCAGCAGCGACGTTCACTCTCTGCGCGATGCTCCTCCTCAGCGGAACCCTCCTCGCCCAAAATCCACTGGGCCGGATCGTGGGAACCGTGGTGGATCAGACGGGCGCGGTAGTGCCCGGTGCAACCGTCACCATCATCAACGAGGGAACCGGTCAGCAACAGAACCTCGCGACCACCGGGGAGGGTGCCTTCATCTTCGCGCAATTGCAACCGGGCAACTACAATGTCCGGGTGGAAGCCTCCGGGTTCAAGAGCCGTTCCTACACCCAGGCCAAGGTCGATCCCGGGCAGGACTACTCTCTGGCCGTGATCATGGAAGTGGGTGAGACGAGCGAGACCGTGACGGTCGAAGCGGGTGCAGACATCGTCAACACCTCCTCGCCCGAGGTCAACAACACCGTCGCCAAGCGGCAGATCATCGACCTTCCGCTCAACGGCCGCAACCCGATCGAGCTGATCCGCCTCCAGGCTGGTGTCCCCGGGATCAGCAACCGCACGACAACGGCGATCAACGGCGGCCGCCCGACCTGGACGCAGGTCACCCAGGATGGGATCAACATCCAGGACAACTTCATCCGCACCAACTCGCTCGACTTCGTGCCGAATCGGCCAACCGCCGACACCATCGGCGAGTTCACCATTACAACGACCAACCAGGGCGCGGACAGCGCCGGCGGGTCCTCGCAGGTCAAGTTGATCACTCCCTCAGGAACCAACCAGTTCCACGGGACCCTCTACGAGTTCAACCGCAACTCGGCGCTGGCCGCCAACTCCTGGTTCAACAACGCCTCACGGCCGAGAGAAGTTCCCCGCCCGTTCCTCAACCGCAACCAGTTCGGGGGAAATGTCAGCGGACCGATCTTCAAGAACAAGCTCTTCTTCTTCGGTTCGTATGAAGGCTTCCGTCAATCGACCGCGACCACACAGAACAACACGATTCCAGCCAACGACAACTTTCTCAACGGGGAGTTCCGCTACATCCGACCGACCGATAATTCGATCCAGAGCGTCAACGTGCTTCAGCTGGTCGGATTGACCGTCGATCCGCGGATCAAGAGTATCATCCTCGATCAGACCCCGCGCGCAGGCAGCGTCAACAATTTCGACGTCGGTAACTCGAGCACGGGTCGACTGCTCAACACGGCGGGCTACCGCTTCAACCAGCAGGATCTCAACAACCGC
>JBEIJP010000690.1:0-2164 GCA_040380245.1 Acidobacteriota bacterium
AACCCTAGGGCCGCGCGGACGGGGGCCTCGCCCCCCCTCCCCCCACGGCCCGCTCGACCTCTCCCCGCGAGAGAGAAGGAGTCAGAACCGCAGATGCGCATCATCGCTTTTGGAGCCCATCCCGACGATTGTGAACTGAAGGCCGGCGGCGTCGCCGCCAAGTGGGCCGCCCAGGGCCACCACGTCAAGTTTGTCGCCACCACCAATGGCAATGTCGGCCACTTCGCCATGGGCGGCGGGCAACTCGCCCTGCGCCGGAAGGCCGAGGTCGAGCGCTGCGCCGAGATCCTCGGCGTTACTACCCAGGTCCTCGACATTCACGACGGCGAGCTCATGCCGACGATCGAGAACCGCAAGAAGATCGCCGGGCTCATCCGCGACTGGCAGGCCGATCTCGTCCTTTGCCACCGGCCGAACGACTACCACCCCGACCATCGCTACACGGCGACACTGGTCCAGGACGCCGCCGTCCTCGTCGCCGCCGCCTTCTTCGCGCTCGACACCCCGCCCTGTCCAAAGAATCCGACGATCCTCTTCTACTCCGACGGCTTCAAGAAGCCCTATCCCTTCGATCCCTCGATCATCGTCGACATCGACGACCAGATCGATACCAAGCGCGCCTGCATCGACGCCATGCCCTCCCAGTTCGCCGATCGCGACTCCTGGATGGGGCGCTACCTGCCCGGCGTGCCGGATGATGAAGATGCGCGACGGGTCTATACGCGGGAATGGCTGATCGCGTTCGATGCCGAGGTCGCCAACGACTATCGCGACCTGCTCGTCAAACGCTATGGGGAGGAACGGGGAAGGGCGATTCGCTACGCCGAGGCCTTCGAACTCTGCGAGTATGGCTCACCCGCCTCGTGGGAAGTCCTCGACGAACTCTTTCCGCGGTAGGAATCGGGCCAGGTGAGCAGCTGGCGGCGACAACTCCCTCGTCTCGGAGAGAGCTTGCCGCCGCCAGCTTGGCCACTACCCAAACAACGCCGGCTTTCAACTCAACTTCTGGTCAACCGAGCCATTGCCCGCCCCCGACATAATCAGGGAGATCGCCGCCAGCAGCAGCACGAGCGGGAACTCATACCCGCCATTCGCGCCGAGAAATCCATTCTTCCAGTGCACGCCGAAGACGGCCGTCTCCATCGTGCAGGCGATGAAGAAGGCCGCCGGCCGCGTCAGCAGTCCCAGCAGGACGAGGATCCCCCCGAGAAACTCCGCCAGCGCCGCCGCGCCCAGCCAGAGCGCCGCCGGCTTCATAAACCCGAACGGCGGGGTCCCCTGTAACCAGAGATCGAAGCCCTTCCCGCCCATGACGCCGAGCACTTTCTGGGCTCCGTGGACCAGCATGACACTTCCGAGCCCCAGCCGAATCGGCAGGGGCGACCACGCCGCCCGTGTCGACATCCACTCTTTTACCGCACTTCTCCTCGGCATCTCTTTTCCTCCGTTGATGGCGTTCTTCTCTGGTTGACGGACGTGATCCGGAAATGGTCAGAGTCTCGTAACGCTCTCCAGACTCTCTTCGCCGATCGACCTTGCAGGGGAAGGGAAGAGGCGCAGGTTCCATTTCCGACCATTTCGTTCTGGAATCGGGCGGAGTCTACCCCCTCCCTCTCAGGAGGTCAAGATCGAAGAGCGCCCACTCTCTCTGTCCGCTTGCACTTTCTGACGCGCTCTGATATTGCCTCAGTGGTTATTCGTCGCCATGATTCGAGGGACGGGATCCATCCCCTCCTCCCCCCTCTTACCATGGTTCAGATCGAACGGAGATCGATCAGAGTAAGGAGTGTCTCTTGGAAGGAAAAGTGTCCGTCATCGCGTATCTTGAAGTTCGCCCCGGCAGCGAGGCCGAGTTCCTCCGCGCCGCGGAGGATGTTATCGCCGCCACCCGCCAGGAGGAGGCCTGTCTCAACTACGACCTGCACCAGTCCTCGGCGGACTCCTGCCGCTTCGTCTTCTACGAGAACTGGACCAGCCTCGCCGGCCTTGACCAGCACTCCAAATCGGAGCACATCCGCCTCTTCCGGGAACGGATCGGCGGGATCCTCGCCAAGCCGACCGAGATCACCCTCTGGAAGATGGTCAGGCTGAGGACGGCGGAGAGACGCGCAAAGGCAGCGGCCAGTGCGCAATGGCGCCAATACCGCGAGGCGATGCGACAGGA
>JBEIJP010000691.1:0-2163 GCA_040380245.1 Acidobacteriota bacterium
CGCCGGCAGGATCCCTTCGACCCGCGCGAAGAAGACGCCCGCCTCGAAGCAGGCCGTCTGCGCGTAGGCGCGGGCCTCAATGAGGTCCAGCTCCTTCAAGTGGCTCACCAATGGAGCCATCCCGTGGTAGCGCAGCCCTCCGGCGTGAAAGCCCGGCGGGGTGAAGGTCGAGCCAAGGGTATGCATCCTCGTGAGTGGCGTCAGGTGGGCGGTGTCGCCGAAGTCGTAGGCATAGGCGCCCCGGGTCAGGCTGGGGCACGCGGCAGGCTCGACGGCCAGGACCCGAACCCTCGCGCCGCCGCGCAGCTGGGCGCCGAGAAACGGGAAGACGATCCCGGAGAAGTTGGAGCCTCCTCCGGTGCAGCCGATGATCAGATCCGGGTAGTCCCCGGCCTTCTCCATCTGCCGCATGGCCTCCAGGCCGATGATCGTCTGGTGGAGCAGGACGTGGTTAAGGACAGACCCAAGGGCATACTTCGTGTCGTCGCGTTGGGCGGCCAACTCCACCGCCTCGGAGATGGCAATGCCCAGGCTGCCGGGGTGAGCCGGATCCTTGTCGAGGATCGCGCTGCCGGAGAGGGTCTGCCGGGAGGGGGAGGCGACACACGAGGCCCCGTAGGCCTCCATCATCGCGCGTCGGTAGGGCTTCTGATCGTAGGAGACGCGCACCATGAAGACCTGCACGTCGAGGCCAAAGACCGAGCCGGCAAAGGAGAGCGACGATCCCCACTGCCCGGCTCCGGTCTCGGTGACGATCCGCTTGACGCCCGCTTCCTTGTTGTAGAAGGCCTGGGCTACCGCCGTGTTGGGCTTGTGGCTGCCGGCCGGGCTCGTCCCCTCGTACTTGTAGTAGATCCGGGCGGGGGTATCGAGCGCCTTCTCCAGACGCCGGGCGCGATAGAGCGGCGTGGGTCGCCACTGCTGGTAGATCTCGCGAACGGGCTCCGGTATCTCGACCTCGCGTTCGGTGGTCACCTCCTGCATAATCAGGGCCATCGGGAAGAGCGGCTCCAGATCGGCAGGACCCACCGGTTGATGAGTGCCAGGGTGCAGGACAGGTGGCGGAGCCACCGGTAAATCAGCGACAAGGTTGTACCACGCTTTGGGAATCTCTTCTTCTTCCAGTTGGTACTTGATCGAATCGGTCATGGAAGCGCCCCTTTTGAAGGTTATTGTTGAGAGATGGAAGGGCTGGCCTTTGGCCGCCGCACACCAGACTGCACCCGAGAATGGATAAAGGAAACACGGATCAATTGCAAGCCTCGCCTCCCGTCCCCCGGGAAGAGCTTCCGAGACAACCAGGGCGAGGACCCAGGGAGTCGGCCCGCCGGGTGGCCGACTGGGTCGCCGGCAAGCTCTCCCGGGTCACCACCTCGGGCGAGCTGCTGCCGGAGGTCGACGGGCTCCGCTTCGTGGCAATCGCCGCCGTCTTCTTCCACCACCTCGTCTCGACCTACCTTCCAGCCAGTGGCCGGGTCCCGCGCATCGAGACGCGAAACGACTGGATGGGCGCCGCGGACATCTCTCCCCTGGTCCAGGCGGCCTACTGCGGCTACTTCGGCGTCCATCTCTTCTTCGTGCTGAGCGGCTTTATTCTGGCGCTCCCGTTTGTGCGACGCGCCAGCGCGGGAGCGCCTCCTCCGAGCTGGCAGTCCTACTACCGACGCCGGTTGATCCGGATCGAGCCCCCCTACCTGATCTGTCTGCTCGTCTATCTCGTCATCAAGGTGGTGCGCCAGGGGTCGCTAGCGGAGCTGCTCCCCCATTTTCTGGCGAGCGCGACCTATCTGCACGGAATTCTCTTCCAACGGGAGAGCATCATCAATGGCGTCGCCTGGTCGCTCGAAGTCGAGGTCCAGTTCTACTTACTGGTCCCGCTCCTGATGAAAGGGCTGCGCATCCGCGATCCGCGATGGCGGCGGGGCGGATTGCTCGTCGCCATCCTCCTCTGTAGCCTCTTCTCGCAGTTGGTCGTCTACCCCTACACCCCGCGAGCCGTCCATCTGACGCTCCTCAACTATGCCCACTACTTTCTGGCAGGCATCCTGCTGGCCGATCTCTCCCTGACGAAAATGGCAGAGCGACGGGGGACCCTTCTGCTGGGAGATCTGCTCGTTCCCCTCTCCGGCGCCGCCATTGTCGCCATCCTCCTCCACCCGGGAG
>JBEIJP010000692.1:0-2158 GCA_040380245.1 Acidobacteriota bacterium
CGAGTCGGTCATGGCCGACCTCAAACGGGACAATGGCATTCGCGCCTTCTACTACGACATGTACCACCTCGCCCTCGAAAATCTGCAAGAGGCGCTTCAGCTTCGTTCCAATGACGCCTACACCTACTACTTCCACGGGAAGGTGCTGGCGCTGACGGCCCATACGCCCGAGGAGAGGGCCAGGTCGATGGGCTCCTTCGTCCGTGCGATCGAGCTCGACCAGCGGCGGATCATCCCGGCGCCCTGGCTCTACCGCGCCCTCTCGCTGATGGCCGATCGCAATCCGACACAGAGCCCGCAGATCATCGAGTACCTCAAGACCTACGTCGAAGTCTACCAGCAGGCGCACGGGGGAGCCCTGCCGCCGAATATGGACGCCATCTACGCCTACCTCAAGGACCTGGGCGAGGATGGCTGGGTGGCGCGACCGGCGGTCAACATCTCGACCCGCAACATCGACCCGATTCGGATCGTCAGCACCGAGCAGGCCAAAGCGGCGCCACGGGAGAGCAATCCAGACCAGTCAGGCCCCGCAGACCCTGCCCGTCCCAAGCCGCCGAAGCCCCCGGTCCCAGGCCCCAGAAATTCCAAGCCGCGCCGAATCAACTGAGGGGAGTACCGAGGAGGTTGTGGGGGATTGGGAAAGAAGCGACGGGCCGGGCGCAATGCCGGCCCGTCGCTGCCTTGTCACGGAATTGTCACGGACTTGCCAAAGGAGTCGTCTGAGATGCTCACACTGCCGAGGTTGATGCTCTTCTTCGCCCTATCCGGTTGGGTGGTTGGCTCTTTTCAGGATACAACCGTCGACCTGCCGGACCCATTCGCGATCGAGATTCCAGCGCTGCAGACCGGCGTCATCCGGGCGGTCGATCGTCCCGATATCCAGATTCCGGCGGGCGTCGCTGTCACACGATTCCGGGTGTGGTTGCTTGAACCCTATGCCCAGCGAATCAATTACAGCGGGTTGACGGCCACCCTCAACCGGCAATCCCTTCCGGTCGGTCGAACATCCGGGAGTGGGAAGGAGGGGAAGTACCTGGAGATTGACTTGACCCGTCACGCGGGGCTCGCGATCAAGGCCGGGAAGAACGTCGTCGAGGTTCGGGCACGAGAGGACATCGAGGGCGAGTCGGTCGGTGGCCTGGTCTACCGGTCATCGTTTGTCCTTCTGGCTGGTTCCAGCGGTAGGGTTGAGGTGGCCGGGGGCCAACCATCCGTCGTCTGTCACTCGATTCCGGCCTCGGGCGATCCCAACCTTCCGCCGGTCGATGAGACGGTGCCGCGGCTCACCCTCGAAGCGCCGTTTCAGCCGGTCGACGGGAGCGTGCCGGGCCCCTTGCGCGTCAGGATCAAGGGCCAGGCCGTCGACGCGGGAGGCGATCCGCTGACGCTCTTCGTCAATGGCACGGCCCCGAACCCACCGCCTGCCCGGCGGGGCGGGAATCAAAAGGGGCGAAAACAGGTCCCTGCGGAGACGCTCCTCACATTCGATCAGGCGGCAGAGATCCCGGAGACATCGAACGCGATCATTGTCGAGGTGCGTGATCCCCACCAGAACCGGGCATTCTGCAACATTTCGATCCTCAAACCCCAGGCCACGGTTCCAGCTGGCTTTGCCGGCCGCAAGTACGCTGTCCTGGTGGGGGTCTCCCGTTACGACTCTCAGGAGCGAAATCTGACCCGGCTGCAGTACGCGGATCGCGACGCCGAGGCGCTCTCCGCCTGGCTTCAAACCCCGGGCGGGGGCTCGTTCCGCGCGCAGGATATCGTGCTGCTGACCAATGAACAGGCGACCCTCGCCGCGGTCCGCCAGGCCATCAACCGATTTCTGACCGCCGCCAGCCGGGAGGACCTGATCTACCTCTTCCTCGCCGGACACGGGGGCGCGAACCCCTATGACCCCGACAACTACTACTTCCTCCTCCACGACTCCACGGTGGCCACCCTCGACACCACGGCCTACCCGATGAAGGAGCTTGGCGATTTTCTTCGCGGGAAGAGCAAGGGAGTACGGGTGATCTCCTTCCTCGACACGTGCCACAGCGCGCAGATCTGGCCGGCGACCGCCGAGCGGAGAACGGCGCCGGGCCCGGTGAGATCGCCGGTGGGAGGAGCCGCCCGGCAGGGAATCGGCAATCGAGGGGTGGGTCAGCGGCCC
>JBEIJP010000693.1:0-2155 GCA_040380245.1 Acidobacteriota bacterium
ACCAACCAGCGGTCAGACAACCTCTGGATTATAAGTCGGGCCGACGGGACTCGCAACTCGGCTCGAGCGGTCGGAAGAATGGTTTGACTAACGCGCGGTTTTACGGTCTCATGCACCATTACTCTGGAGTGGCAATATGCCTCCTATTCCCTTTCGGCCAACACTTCCGGGCTCCGCCCGGATGTTCCGGGCAGTCCTGCGCCAGAACGCGGCTGAAACTGCCCGAAGCTGGAGGCTTTGCAGTTTTGGAAAGGACTGAAAGATTCCCGGGGTGGATGGCGGCGGGACAGATCTTGCCGGGCAGATTGTCGTGAAAATGTTCTGAAACCAGAGCAGAGTGCCAGAGCAGAGTAGATGATAAAGATGAAGAGGGCAGAGAAGGCCGCACCCGGATGGGCAGACCATCGCGACGATGGGTCGGGATGGGCGCAGTTGGGCGAATGACAGTTGGGTTAATGAGAGGAGAAGTCAGCCCGGTCGGTGGAGACCGCTTTCAGAGATTGGGCATTCTTCCGCTCCGAGAAAAGAGAAGGTACGACGGCATCTATGCAGGGGAATGGTCAGCAACCCAACTCCAGTGCCGTCCCATCCGGGACGGATCGAAGGAATGAGACGGCCTCCAGAAAGGGCGGAAGTCGGGAGTCGCGTCCTGGGCCTCCGGGAAGAGCTGGCTGGTCGGCTCGGGGCTCCTCTCTGCCGAGTGGGGTCGAGAATGGGGAGGGGGTCACCTTCTGGCGGGCAGAGGGAAGCCTGGTCAACCTGACCGCGGTCCGTCCGGTCGCTTTCTTTACATGGAATGCGCAACGATTCTCCGAGCGATGGCAGCGGCGAGGAGGGATGGCCCTGCTGGCGTTGATCCGTCCTGTGCTCTATTCAATCAACCGCGTTATGGCGACGCGGGTCCTCCACACGCTGCTGCGCGGGGTCAGCCAGGACCGACTCGACCTGCTCGGGGAGGAGTACTTCCAGTACCGGTTGTTGCCGCGGCTCAAGCCGAAAGGGGTGGCGCAGCTGCGGGAAGCGCTCCGCGAAGGGGAGCGGATCGTGCTGGTCAGCCAGGGGCTCGATCACGTCATGCGCCCGCTGGCGCGCCATCTGGGGGTCGAGCTGCTGCTGGCCAACCGGCTGGAGTTCCGGGATGGGCTGGCGACCGGTCGCCTGGAGACTCCCGTCGTCCGACCTCGACAGATACTGGCACGCCTCATCGGCCGAAAACCGAACGGGCGGGTCAAGCCGGCAACCCTCGTGCGCAATCTGGGATACCTCGGTCGGGAGTCGACCCTCTGGGCGGGAATCGAGCCAGCTGAGCGCCGACTGCCCTTTCTGCAGCTCCCGCAGATTCTCTTCGATTCGGAACGGACGCTCGATCCCCTCCCGATGGGGCAGACTTATCGAGGCAAGTCGCTGTTGTTGATCGGGTTCACGGGCTTTATCGGCAAGGTCTGGGTGGCCAAGGTGCTGGAGCACCTGCCCGAGGTCGAGAAGATCTACCTGCTGATCCGTCGGCAGCGATCGACAAGCGGGCAGGCGCGGTTTGAGAAGATCCTGCGAGAGTCTCCGCTCTTCGACCCGCTGCACGAAAAGCTCGGCGAGCGGTTCGATGCCTGGGTCGCACAAAAGATCGAAGTGATCGAAGGGGATATCAGCCTGCCGGGCCTCGGGATCGCCGCGGAGAAGCTGTCGGAGTTGCGAGGGGGGCTCGATCTGATCGTCAACAGTTCGGGGCTGACCGACTTCAACCCGGACCTGCGACAGGCGCTCTCGATCAACGTCGATGGCACGATCCATCTGATGGACTTCCAGCGTTCCTGCGTCCGCGCCGCGTTGCTGCACCTCTCGACCTGTTACGTGGTGGGCCACCGGGACGGGCGCATCCCCGAGACGCTGACACCCAACTACACGCCGCACCAGGTGCCGGGCTTCGATGCCGAGGTCGAGTACGAGTCTCTCCGGGCAGTCGTTCGATCGATCGAGGCGCGGGCGGAGAGTCCGACGGTCACCGCGGAATTGCGAGCCTACCTCGCGAGTCGAGGCCGGGGCGGGAGTGAGGGCGAGCAGGAGACGCAGCTGCGCAAACAACGCCAGCGCTGGATCAAACAGGAGCTGACCGAGGCCGGATTGCGACGTGCCCGTGAATTGGGGTGGCCAAACACGT
>JBEIJP010000694.1:0-2154 GCA_040380245.1 Acidobacteriota bacterium
ATCGAGGTCCCGAGCGAGCTGACATCCTTGAGGAAGAACCGCCCACCGTCCTCGCGGATCCGGAGATGCTCGCGCGAGACATCCGTCCCGGTGGCCAGTTTGATGTCTGTCCAGACGCCCGTTCCCCCACGGCCGATGACGATCGAACTCTTGGTCATGACGTAGCGTCTCGCTCCCTCCAGGTCACTGTAGCGCAACACGGCCCGCGGGGCGTGCGCCGTTCTCGTCAGGCCCACCGCGGCAGGGGGGCGCGCCGGGTTCTGAAGAAGCGTCTCCGCCGTAGCCTCCGGACGGCGCCCGCGGCTGGCTCGCGGACTGGTCGGGTCCGGGCGGAAGATGGTGCGGACGCTCTTCGTCGTCATGCCAGCGCCGAGTTCGACTCTCGGGGCCAGCATCAGGGTCGCGTCGATGACGATATCGCCGGGACTCGCCTCGGGGTCTTCATTGCGGTTGAAGCTGATCTGCCAGCCATTCTGCGGCTTGGCGATCCTTTGCGCCTCTGTTCTCCCCTGCCGCAAGACCCGTCCCATCGGAAGCTCCGCGATCCAGTGGCGCAGTCGCCAGAGCGCTCGCGACGGGCCCTTCCCCATCGCCCTGTTGAGGCGCTCGACCCGCTGATCGAGCGCCGTTGCCGCCTCTGCCTGCAGCTCCCGGAAGACGCCCTCCAGTCGTTCGTAGTCGGACGCGTGCAGGTAGACCTGAAAGAGTTCAGGGGGGATCGTCTTGGTGTAGAGTTCTTCGAGTCCGGCCACCATCGCCTCGACGATCGATTCGATGATCAGCCGACCCGAGGCGACCCCGTTCTCTTCTTTCCCGAGGTTCAAGATCTTCCTCCTCCCTCTCTACGCTCCCGCCCCGTTCTACCGGACGTGCCGAATCTGCGTGCGGGTGACGATCGATCGATCATCGATCGGCTGACCGATCGCTTGCTGGAGCAACGCTTCGATGCCCTTGTCGAGGACGACCTGACCGAGGGAGTTACGATTGTTCTTGCCGCGCTCGTTCTCGATCAGTCGCGCGAGCCTGGCGGTCTTCTCCTGGACATAGACGATATAGATGGTCTCGACGCCCGGTTTGCTGAAGGCAAACCAGTTCGGCTCCCCTCGCGTGGCGGGTGGGAAGATGACTGGCGTTCCCGCCTGCACCGAGTTGTCCACGGCAAAGCGGATTTCGTTGTCCGGATAGAGCAGCGTCAAATCGTTAAGAGTTCCCCGTTGGACAAGATAGATGTAGCCATCCCCGGGCGGGTCGATCGTCAACCGCAGCTGGTCCCGGCTGGTAAAGATCTGCTCGCGCCAGTCCTCGACGACCTGCCCCTCTGCCGAGCCGCTCTTTTTGACGAAGACGGTCAGTTGGGGGCTGGCGAGCGGCGGCGGCGGAATGGGCGTCGCTATCGGAGTGGGCGTGGCCGTCACTGTCCGGCTGCCTGACGGAGCGGGGGAGAACCAGCGCCAGCCGACGCCGCCCGCGCCAAGCAGCAGCAGACCGAACAGTCCGAAGAGGAGGGCACGGCGCGCCTTGCCGCCCGGCCGCTCTTCGAGACGGGACTGGTTCAGCCTGGCCACTGCCGCGCTCAGCTCGGCGGCGAGATCGCTGATCGTCGGCTGCCGTTTCCGGGGATCTTTGCGGATCGCTTTCAAGACGACCTGATCGACCTCCTTGTCGATTCCGGGCGGTGGTGGGGTGTAGGCCAGCTGTTTCTGAAAGAGCGAGGCGGCTTCGGTTCCCGAGGTGGTGACGGCGACGCGTCCGGTCAACATCTCGTAGATGACCAGTCCCATCGCATAGACATCGCAGAGTGGCCCGGGCGGCCCGTACTTCTCCGGGTCGATCTGTTCCGGCGCGATGTAGTTGAACGAGCCGATGATGCCATCCGTCGGTCGCCGGGTGATGCCGTCTCCCGACTTGGCGAGCCCAAAGTCGATCACCTTGACGGTCAACCGTCCCCCAGACTCATGGATCATGATGTTTTGCGGTTTGACGTCCCGGTGAATGACCCCTCGATCATGCGCCGCCTGGATTCCCGCACAGGCCTGACGGGCAATCTCCGCGACCAGCGACGGATCGAGCCCACCCCCCTCTCCGGCGTGACTCCGGATGTACTCCCCCAGGTTTCCCCCTTCGATATACTCCACCACCAGGAACTGGCGCCCC
>JBEIJP010000695.1:0-2149 GCA_040380245.1 Acidobacteriota bacterium
GAATCGAAGGAGTTCTCCGCCTCTTCCTCGCCCTCGGCTGCCCGGATTGGACGGGGCTCCGCCGCCAGCTGAAGTTGCAGCAGCCCCTCGCGATCCGTCTCTCCGCGTCCCCGCAGACTCCCCCGCCGGACCACCTCCACCGAGACATTTCCACGAGGTTCGCCCGTCTGCCGATCGACGGTCGAGATCAGCATCTCCCCATCCGGTGTCGTCTTGGTGATGACGGAAAGCTCTGAGACCAGGGCGATCGTGTAGGCACGCAGATCTTCGTGCACCGCCTCGACCAGATAGACGCCTGGCTCCCGCGCCCCAATTCCCACCATCCGGGTGTCAAACTCGTCCGGCAGGGGCGTCAGTACCTGCCGCCAGCTCCGTACCAGCTGGTCCGGATTGAGCAGCGGAATGCGGGCAAAGTCGGCCTCGAGCAGCGCCCGCTGCTCTCCTCCCAGAAACCGGTCGTTGAAGCTCGCGCGGGACCGTCGCGCCACTTGCCCGCGGACGTAGCTCTTCAGTCGGTAGTAGAGCGTCCGCTTGAAGCCGCGAACGCTCTCGAGAATCGACGCCTGCCGCTCCTGGCGGGATGAGATCTCCCCGACGTCCGCGTACTCGTCCACTCCCATCTGGTGGGCATCTTCAAGCTGGCGAAAGAAGGCGAAGGGGTCCCGCACCCGGTAGACTCGAAAGTCGAGTGACTCGACTCCCTGGTAGTTGATATAGACCCGCGGCGACTCGTTCGGCAGGTAGGCTCGCATCGTCGAGAGCGAGAAGCGCACCTTGCGCGGCTTCTCCGCCTCCGGCTGACTGTTCGATGGCTGCGCCGCCTGAACCGGCGTCGTGACCCGCTCCCAACGCGAGGCTCCCAGCCATCCCCCGCCGAGCAGCACCGCACCAACGATCAGTCCTTGCCAACCCTGCCTTCCCCATCCCTCGCGTTGTCGCCTCATGCTGACCTCCACTTGCTTCTGGCGTTCTCCTCCTGCCCCAACAACCTCACTCCAGAATGCGTAGTCGGTAATATCCTAAAAAATGACGATTGGCCACGGTGGGATGCCACCGAGAATCGGGATGCTCCCGCAACATCGAGACCCGTACCTTGCGCATCTCTCCCTTCGATCCCCGGCCATCCAGCGCCCCCCCGGTATGGTAGACGACCCAGTCCTCCGCCCCAGCCCCGTCGAAACGGGCTTTCCCGAGGTAGAGCATGACATGGTAGGGGTAGCTCTGAACCCATGGCTGATGAAAAAAGAGCAAGTCTCCGGGAAGCGCCGCACGCAGGTGGGGGCCAACCCGGCGAGTGTTATGGTTCTTCAACGTCCGCGCATCGGCGAAATCGGAGAAGCGCCCCGCGGCCAGATCCTCCGGCTCGAACCGGCCATAATCAATGCGGAACAGCTTCTCTCCAAGCGGACTGCGGTCGAGCGTGTACCCCTTGACGTCGGGCGCCAGCATCTCGATCCCGGGCCCGCCAGCCGCCCCGCGCGTCATCGCCTGGAACCAACGCCGATCGTGCCGACGGAGGGCTTCCCGCCAGGCGAAGCGAACCAGCCCGGCGCAGTCTTGCTGCTCGACCGACCAGAGGTCGTTGATTCGGTAGAACTGCCACTCAGCAATCCCCGTCATCCAGCGCCGGAAGTTCTCCCGGTCCGCATGGGTCCGCAGCTCAACCAGGTCTGGCAGGCCATCCTCATCCAGATCTCCCCACCCTCCCCTTTCAAGCGCCATCCCGCTCGCAGGCCTCTCCGTCGGTGTCTCACGAAGGACCGACTGGCATCCCGTGACCAGGAGTGCAGCCAGTCCAATCGCCACCCACCGAACCCACCCTTGGCCGCTCCACCAGTCCCCCCAAAGGGCCCGCTTGCACCTCGCCACCAACGCCCGCCTGTCTTTGCATCTCATAGGCTCACCAAGGAATAGGGGCACTATAGCAGAACCCGGTCCTGGCCGGGCAGAAGTCCGACAACAAAAACGCTTCACGCCCTTCCATAGTTGCCTGGGAATGCCTGGCCCCTGTCCACCCAGGGCTTTTGCAAAGTCAGGGATAGGCGCCCTGAATGACCTTTCACGACTCCATAATATAGGCACTGGAGTGCCTTTGATCGAGAGAAGAGGCTCGGCTCCTGGTGTCCCAACGGGACACCGCATACCAGCC
>JBEIJP010000696.1:0-2149 GCA_040380245.1 Acidobacteriota bacterium
GCGCGGTGCGCCCTCGGTGACGAGAATGTCGTCCTCGATGCGCACGCCGATGCCCTTGTACTTCTCGAAGGCGGGCCGGACCGCCGCGATGAACCGCTGATTTTCTGGCGTCTGCGGCAACTGATCGAGGGCATCGGGGCGAATGTAGATCCCCGGCTCGACGGTCAGGACCATGCCAGGGGCGAGCGGGGTCTGGTAGCTGCCGACATCGTGGACGTTCATCCCGATCCAGTGGCTCGATCCGTGCATGTACCAGACGCGGAACTCACTGTTCTCCTTCGAGGTGATCAGGCCAAGGCGGAGGAGCCCCTCCTTGATGATCTCCGCCGTTACGCCCTGGACGGAGCGCTTCTCCGACGACGGGTCCATGACCGACCCGACGAGGTTGCCCGGCCGGACGCGGTCGATCGAGGCCTGCTGCGCGTCGTAGACGATCTGGTAGATCTCCGCCTGCTCCTTGCTGAAGCGTCCATCGACCGGGATCGTCCGGGTGATGTCGGCGGTGTAATGGTCGAACTCCGCCGCGCAGTCCATGAGGAGGAGACTCTCATCGTCGAGCCGATCCTGGCTGGTGATG
The DNA here is from genome assembly GCA_040380245.1 of Acidobacteriota bacterium. GTDB lineage: Bacteria > Acidobacteriota > Blastocatellia > RBC074 > RBC074 > CAIOZW01. The sequence continues at coordinate 578 of JBEIJP010000696.1, forward strand.
TAATGGAGGGTCGTCGCGTTGGCCCCGGCCCCGACGATGCACGGATAGCCCCAGAAGTCGGCGTTGCGGCGACGGAAGGTGTACTCGAACTCGGCCTGGACCTCGTACTCGTGGCGGGCCTGGCCGACCATCGCAAAGACCCGGTGGAAGGCCTCGGCGGTGATGTCGACGGCGTGTTGCAGCAGGGCCTGCTCGATCGGCGATTTGATCAGCCGCAGCTCGGCGAAGATCGGATGGGCCGGGACGATGCGCAGCGAGCCCATGGCGCGCTTGATCTGCTGCGCCAGCTCCGTCTCCTGCCGGTACTCACGCTGGTCGGCTCCCGGCGGCAGCAGCAGGTGAAGGGAGCCCTCGCCCCTGGCAAACGTCTCGCGGACCGCGGCGAACTCCTCCTGCCAGAGGGCTGCCGTCCGCTCGTCCGGATTGACCAGGGGCCGGCGGGAAGCGAGCGCCGATCCGGCCTCAGGCAGCAGGTGGGCGAGGAAGGCGGTCAACTGCCGCGCGTCGCGGACCTCATCGACGCCGCTGCGCGCGCGTGCCTCGTCCTCTCCCAGCATCCGGCCATTCCAGATCTCGTAGCGCGTGTCGCGCGGCGGCATGAAGAGGATCTCCTGCTGCCGCTTCGCGCCCGGGACCAGCACCAGCACCGCTCCCTGCTGGCGGATGCCGGTCAGGTAGTAGAGGTTGTTCTCCTGGCGATAGTGGTAGTCGACATCGTTGGTGTAGATCCGCGGCTCGGCGCTGAGCAGCACGAGGATGCCCTTCTCGCCGACCCGTTGGCGGACCTGCTGGCGGCGCCAGCGCAACTCGGCAAGGCGATCGCGCTCCGCGATGACTGGCGCCGGCGGCGCCAACCGCCACGTCTCGCCATTGGCGCTGTTGGCGCTGGCCGGGCCGGTCAGCTCCACCACGAGCCATCCCGCCGCGAGGATGGCCAGCACGACCGCGCCAAGCTCCCCTGCCCTCACAATCCCTTTGCTCCTCATCCGGTTCTCCTTCCTGTTCCCCCTCATTCGGACTGACTGCCTTGGGGAAGGTATCACGTGTCGACGAGGAGGAGAAAGCGGCGCGAGATCGATCGTGCCGGCTCGGCTGGAATGTGCTGTCGACCGACATTCCGACCCCGCGGCGGGATGGGGCCGTGCCCGGTGAGGACTCAAGTCACGGCCGACTCTCCGTCCGCTGCATCATCGGAAGTTCGATGAAGGACGGCTGTCTCCTCGACCGGTGAACGGTCCACGTCGGCGTGCCATCGGGGGGATAGAGCGCCATGAGGGGACGGTCGGCACCGGCGAGCGCCAGCCGGACCCGGTGCCCCGCCTTGAGGCGCACCGAGGTGGCGAAGAGCTCGAAACGCAGTGTCGCCGCCTCGCCTGGCGTCAATGGCATCACGTCCCGCGAGGCAAAGGTGCGATATGGCCCAAAGTGGCGATAGGGGGGCGGCTCGGAAGACTCGCGCCGGTGGATGGCGCGCAGCATGCCCTCGGTGAGGTAGGTGACGCGGCCATCCGGCGCGACATCCTCGAGGTAGGCGAAGAAGCCGCCATCGGTGTGCGTGGAGGCGACCTGCAA
>JBEIJP010000697.1:0-2143 GCA_040380245.1 Acidobacteriota bacterium
CCGTCCGGTCCCAGGCACGCCGCAGCACCTCACCGGCGTAGTTATAGACGACCGACTGCCCGACGTTCGACCCGGGCCCGGCCGCATTGATGCCGCTCGGATCGGCCGTCTGCAGAATGAGGTTGGCTGCCCGCACCAGTTGAGTCGAATGGAGCTTGCGCGGCGGCCGGATGCGCTCGACGGTCGCCACCGCGTGAGCCGTCACTCGCGTTCCAGCGGGCCCGTCGCCAATGTCGAGCGGGGGCAGACTGGTGTTGTTGGCCGCCTCGCGCAGGTAGTTGGTCGGCCGCAGCGACTCATACATCATGTTGATCATGCGTCGATAGTGCTGCAGATTCTCGAGCCGGTATCCCTGCTCGATCGGGACCACCGGCCCCCAGACCCCGGACTGGGTATGGCAGCTCATGCAGTGCGTCCCCATCAGATTTCCCGTCTCGCGGATCCGACGCTCGACGCTGGCCCCCCGCGGTCGATTGGCCAGCCAGGCGTCGACCTGGCCGATATGGTCATACATGGCCTGGCGGACCGCCATCCGCGGATCGGCGTAGGGCGCCGGGGGCAGGACACGCACCACCACCTCGTAGCCAGGCGCATTGGCCTCGACGCGGAGGAGATAGACCCCTCCCGGCTTGAGTCGCCGAACGATCGCGGTCCGGTGACCCTCATTCTGCTGGTGGACCCGCTCGTTCTCGTTCCGTCCCTCGGTATACTCGACGAGGGGCAGGAGCGGACGGGGCCACCCCCCCGACGGCCTTGCGGCTAATCCAGATTCTGGCCCTACCGCTGAATCGACCGCATAGAGTCGCAGCTGTGCCGCGACCGCCTGATCGGGAATGGCCAGATCGGCCGTCAACAGGCGGGGCTCCCGGCCCGCGTACTCGAGGCGGAACCAGTCCTCGCCCGAGCGCCCGACCGCACCATTATCGAAGTACTCGATGTCGTCCGCGCCTCCCGAAATCCGGACAGACTGGATCGAGGGCGCTCCCTCTCCAGTTGGAAGGGCGATCGGCTGCGCCATCTCGGGAGAGTCGTTCGGCTCCTGCTCGACCGACATTCCAGTCCGTTCGTCGGCGGTCAGATCGATCGGGGAGAGGTCGATCGTCAGGGGGACGCGGTGGCTCACCGGCCACGGAGTCTGTCTCGGGAAAGGGGTCGCCGCGGGGGCTTGCCCCTCTTCGCGCCAGCGTGGTCCCTCGAAGATCGGGGCCTCGTCGATCACTGGCGCCACTTCCAGGCGGTAGCGTCCGGCGACCGGCGCCCGGTAGACCAGGTAGAGATCCGGATCGAGCGCATGGAGCACCTTGCGCCATCCGGCCGTGGGGAGCCCCCCAATGGCGTGCGGATCGACCGGGCGGCCTGCCGGCGTCGAGCCGGACTCGCGCTCGCCGATCCGCTCCCACTTGACCCCAATCCGCCCGTGCGCAGGGAGACGGGAGGGCTGCTCGACGGCGACGGCGAGCTCGATCGTCTGCCCCTCGGTCAGCTGCAGCTCCCGCTGCCAGGGACGCTCCAGGGCGACAGTCAGTCGAAACGCCTGTCCCGCTGGCTGCCCGCTCTGGCTCGCCCATCCACGCTCCGTCCCCGTCCAGAGCCAGTGCCCCAGCACCGCGGCCATCCCCAATACCCCCACCAACCCCGCCACTCTCGCCACGACTCTTCGTCTCATCGCGTTCACTCCTCGAATCGAACCGGCTGACGCCCCCACCACCCAGGTGCGGAGAACGGCCTTCGGTTCGATCCTCCTGACGTCTCGAGTTGTTGTTGATCTGAGGGTGAGCCCCCTCTCTGCTGGTCGATAGGGTAGCTTATGCGATTGGGAGAGGATTGCAAGCCTTCGGCAGCCAATTTGGCCTGACCCACCTCAATCGGCTGGGAGGGTCGTCGGACGCACCAGCGGAATGTCAGCCTGGCCCGGCACCCACCACCAGGCCAGTCGGGACTGCGTCGGCGAGAGCCGGATGGCCCCCGGCGGGGGCGGCTTCGGCTTCCGGGCTTTGAGCAACCAGCCCGGTCCAAGGAGGCGCGCAAAATGGTAGGCGCACCACCCCATCGTCCGCCGCGCGTTGATCTCCGAGGCCGGATGAAACCGCTCCCCCGCCTCCGTGCGATAGACGAAGGCGTCGACACTGAAGGGACCGTCGTA